>CAVDHG010000118.1:0-6525 GCA_963608725.1 Agathobacter rectalis
GCGGTATAATGTATGCCACTTATGCATTGCTATGCGCCGGCAAAGATTAATCTCACACTCCGCGTCTTCGGCGTGCGGAATGATGGTTATCACGCGCTCGATTCGGTCGTCGTGCCAATCAGTCTCGCCGATGATGTCGAACTCGAGCGCGCAGAGGAAACAACGTTAGCCCTCGTTGGAGATGGGGTAGACGTCGGCGCGCTTCCCGCGGATTCGGAGGACAACTTGGCTCTACGGGCATTGCGGTTGCTGGAGAAGCATGTGGGTCAAAAGCTTCCGACGCGCATCCGGATTACGAAACGCATTCCGCTCGGTGGCGGGCTTGGGGGCGGGAGTTCGGATGCGGCGACGGTGCTTCGCGGCGTGGCGCAACTCTGGGATCTAAAGGTTGCGCAAGAGGAATTGGTGGCGTTGGGGGCGGAACTGGGTTCGGACGTGCCCCTCTTTCTCCTGGACGGCTTGGTGCGGATGCGCGGGCGCGGGGAGCGGGTGGAGCGACTCGACGTTGGCGGGGCGCAAGGGCAATGGGTAGTATTGGCGAATGCGGGGGTGCATTGTGCGACGGGGGCGGTGTACCGGGCGTTCGACGCGCAGGCGGAGAAGAAGGGTTTGACAGAAGATAGCGAATTATGCGATACTCTTCGTCTATCTCTCCAATCGGGGAAGCTGGAAGAATTGGCGCGAGCGGTCAGGAACGACTTGGAGCGTCCGTGCTTTGAGCTTTTCCCGGAAGTTGCCGAAACGGCGGTGGCTTTGCGGGTAGCGGGCTGTCAGGGCGTCAGGCTCTGTGGCAGTGGCGGGACGGTTTTTGGACTTGTCCGGACCCGTGCGGAGGGGGAACAAGCGCTTGCCCACTCGGCGTTAGCGGGGTGTTGGCGAGCGTGCGTACAGACGCTGCCCGATGGTGTAATGGCAGCACACGGGTCTTTGACGCCCAGAGTCATGGTTCGAATCCATGTCGGGCAACCATGCGTTGCCGCGTCTGAACGGAAGGAAGAATGATGGAAAACCTGCAAGTGTTTTCGGGAACTGCGAATCGGCCTCTTGCCGAGAAGATCGCTGCGTGCATTGGCACCTCGCTGGGCGCGGCGGATATTCGCCATTTCCCGGATGGCGAGACGTGGTGCAAGTATAGCGACAACGTGCGTGGCGCGGATCTCTTCCTTGTGCAGCCCATCTGCAAGCAGCCCAACGAGATGCTCATGGAGCTGCTGATCATGATTGACGCGGCGCGGCGCGGGTCGGCAGATCGCATCACGGCGGTGTTGCCGTACTTTGGTTATGCGCGCCAGGATCGCAAGGATCAGCCCCGCGTGCCGATTACCGCGAAGCTGGTGGCGAATCTGCTCGTTGCTGCGGGGGCAAACCGCGTGCTCACGATGGATTTGCACGCCCAGCAGATTCAAGGCTTTTTCGATATTCCCGTGGATCACCTTCACGCCGCGCCGGTTATGGTGAAGTACCTGCGCGAAATGAAGCTCGCTAAGCCGCTTGTCGTTTCTCCCGATACCGGCGGGGTCAAGACGGCTTACGCTTACTCGCAGATGCTGGGCACAGGCCTGGCGATCGTTGCGAAACAGCGTTTGGGTGCCGCGGAAGTGGATGCGTTCAGCGTCGTCGGCGACGTCGATGGCTGTGACGTAATCATGGTGGATGACATGACGACGACCTGCGGGACGCTTTGTGCAGCTGCAAAGCTCCTTAAGGCACACGGTGCGCGCAGTGTGCGTGCCGCAGTCTCGCACATCCCCCTCACGCAGGTGGGTATTGACCGCTTGCGCGCCAATGACGGGCTCATCGAAGAGCTGATCGCCACCGACTCGATTCCGTTGGATGACACCATCGCGGGATTGCCGTCGATCAAGATCCTCTCCGTGGCGCCGTTGCTGGCGGAGGCGATTACGCGCATTCATAATAACCAGTCCGTCTCCTCGCTCTTTCGGTTGTCCTAACCGGGGGAACGCGGGCGGAAGTTCCAGAACCAAGGAAACATCACATCCATGAATCAGATCACACTCAACGCCTCCGTGCGCACCGAGCAGGGATCCAAAGCCGCCGGTCGTTTGCGTCGGGCAGGCAAGATTCCCGGCGTTGTCAAGCGCATGTCGGGCGAGTCGACGCTCATTGAGCTGGATGCGCACGCCTACGAAATGACCATGCGCACGCACCATGGCGACCAGCTCCTCGTCTGCGTCGACCTCGGTGGCACCAAGCTCTCGGCTCTGTTGCGCGAAGTGCAACACAACGTCCTCACGGGCAAGGTCAGCCACGTGGACTTCGGCGAGGTGGACATGAACCGCGCCGTCCGCGTCGAAATTGCTATCAACCTCGTCGGCGTCCCCGACGGCGTGCGTAACGCCAACGGCGTGCTCGAGCAAGAGCTTCGCGCTGTACACGTGGACTGCCTCCCGGGCGATATCGTCGAGTCCTTCGATGTCGACGTCTCCGGGCTGAAGGTGGGTGAGTCGCTTCTGGCTTCCCAGTTGAACCTGGGCGAGAAGTATCACGTTACGACGCATAAGGACACCGTTGTGGCGGCAGTCCTGGTGGCAGACGAAGAGATCGAGCTTCCGTCTGCGGCTACGGCGGATGGGGCAGCCCCTGCCGAGCCCGAAGTGATTGGCGCGAAGAAGGACGATGCGGCGGCTCCTGCCGCGGCTTCCGCTCCCGCCAAGAAGTAATCCATGACCGACCGCCAGCGGTCGGTGTGGCAACGCCATGAAGGTTTTCGTTGGTCTGGGGAATCCCGGCGAGCAATACGCCCAAACCCCGCACAACCTCGGGTTCCTGGCAGTGGACAAGCTTGCGAGCAAGCTCAACGCCAGCTGGACAACCGAAAAACGCTTCCATGCGCTCGTTGCCAAGGCACTTTGGATGGGCGAAACCCTGTGGCTCCTCAAGCCGCAGACCTACATGAACCTCTCGGGGGAGAGTGTAGCACCCTTTCTAAAGTATTACGGCGCGAATGCCGATGCCCTGCTCGTCTTCAGTGACGACTGCGACCTTCCCGCTGGAAGGCTCCGCATCCGCCCCTCCGGTTCAGCCGGCGGGCACAACGGGTTGAAGAGCATCATCGAGCATCTCGGAACCGAGGCTTTTGCCCGCATCCGCTTGGGTGCAGGTCGCCAGCCGGGGGAGCCCGGAGGACTCAAAGCGTTTGTCCTCCACCGTTACTCCGAGCCGGAAGCCAAGGCAGCCGATGCGCTTGCCGAAACCGCCGCCGAGGCCGCGCTCTTTTGGTTGGAGCATGGTACAAACGAGGCACAAAACCGCTACAACGCGGCTCGGTAACAACCTTTTAGGAAACACTCGGAATGAAACAATACGACGCTAACTTCATCTTCGTCCAGACCGGTCGCGACGAAGCTTGGGCGAAAACCATCGAGCGCATGCAGGGCGAAATCGTCCGCATCGGTGGCAAGGTGCTCGGCACCGAAGACCGTGGCAAGAAGACCTTCGCCCGCATCCAGCAGAAGAAAGAGAGCGGCACCTACCTGACGATCCGCTTCGAGCTGGACCCCGCGAAGGTCAACGAACTGCGCGCCCGCTATGCCCTCCTGGAAGAGGTCTTCCGCCTCCAGATTCTGGCGATTGACCCCATCGTTGAGATGAAGCTCGCCAAGCAAGCCTCGGAGAAGAAGGCTCGCGCTGAAGCAGCCGCCCAGGCAGTCGCCGAGGCAGCAGGCACCGTCGAGGCGTAATCTCGCAATCGGGGGCTACAACATGGCTGCAACCCTAAACAAAGTCTTCCTTATGGGGAATCTCACCCGAGATCCCGAAATTAAGCAGACGCCCTCCGGCGAAACTGTTGCCGACCTCAGCTTGGCGATCAGCGAGCAATTCCGTTCGCGCACCACAAACGAGCTGCGGGAAGTAACCACCTTCGTGGAGATTACGGTGTGGGGCAAGGTCGCGGAAAACTGCGGTCAGTACCTCACCAAGGGTCGCCCTGTCTTCGTGGAAGGTCGCCTCGTGCTCGACACGTGGGAAGACAAAACCACCGGGCAGAAGCGCAGCCGCCTGCGCGTGCGTGCAGACCGCGTCCAATTCCTCTACGCGCCCGACCGCGCCCGTCGCGATACCAACGGTGCCACGATGGGGAGCGACTGGGTCTCTGCCCCGCAAGCCCAACAGCCCGCCACCTCGGCTCCGCGTGCGCCCCAAGCCACGCCTCCAGCCCCCGGCGCGCCCAAAGCCCCCCAGACCGAGGGAGACGACCTCGAAGATCTCCCCTTCTAAACACACTCTGACAAGCAAGGAAATCACCCATGCCTATGAAACCCAAACGTCCCGGTTCTCGCAAGCCGAAGACTGACCTGGTCCCCCGCAAGCGTCAGGCGTTCATCGCCCCCGCCGAGCTGGTGGATATCAACGACGTTGAACTCTTGAGCCACTTCATCACCGAATATGGCAAGATCATTCCCGCACGCGTCTCGGGCGTTACCGCCCTTCAGCAGCGCCACATTAAGAAAGGCATCCGCCGCGCCCGCAATATGGGCCTGCTCGCCTAAAGCGTAAGGAGATAGACCATGTCCGTTCAAGTAATTCTGATGGATGACGTCGCCCATCTCGGAAAGATTGGCGACACTGTACACGTCCGCGATGGTTACGCCCGCAACTTCCTCCTCCCCCGCGGTCTCGCTGAGCCTCTCACCAAGAACGCTCTGCGCAAGCTTGAGAAGATCCGCAAGGAGCGCGAAGAGCTCCTCAAGATTCGCCGCGCCGAGGCAGCCGAGAAGGCGTCCAAGCTCCGCGGGCAGAAGCTCACCATCGCCGTCAAGGTCGTTGAGGGCGACGAAGAGGGCAAGCTTTACGGCTCCGTAACCGCTGCCGACATCGCCAAGACCCTGACCGAAGCTGGCGTGGCGGTTGACCCCGCGATGGTCAAGCTCCGCGAGCCCATTAAGAAGATTGGCACCTCCGAGGTGTTGATTGTTCTCATGCCTCAGATCGAGGTCTCCTTGGTGCTCGACATCGTCGCAGCCTAAACCGAAGCGCAACGCGTTTCCCAACAAAAACCGGCGTGTACCCAAACTTTACGGGTGCACGCCGTTTTTTTGTACCCTCATGCTTCCCCCCGACCGCAACCGACTTCGGGGAGTCTCCGCACCGCGTTTCACCCAAACGCGAACCGGGCAGACCTCGATCGCGGTGCGGAGACTCCCCAATCTCGGTGCGGAGGGCTCTCGCCCCCGCGCCGAGTTTTCCACGTTTGAAACTCCGGCGCGTTTAGCCTATACTACCCGTATCCACCCCTTCGGAACCACGAAAGTGAGGCGTTATCCATGACCTTCTGGCTGAAACGTTCCCTCTTTACCCTCTTCGCCATTGCCCTGCTCCTCGCGGGTGGGTGTTGTCAACGCTCCGCAACGCCGGAGGCGTCTCTCCTGCGCGAGGAGGCGAGTCGCTCCGTCGATTACGCCGATCCCGCCAACTGGGTCTCGCTCCCCGCCCAGTCGCCCGAGACGCTTAAAGGCGTCGATATCTTCTACGTCTACCCCACCATCTTCGTCAGCGAAGAGCAGCCCTTCATGAGCTGGGAGTCCGCCCCGCTCGCCGACAAGGCGCGCCTCATCACCCGCCAGCAGACCGCCCCCTTCCGCTCCGTCGGCAATATCTACGCCCCCTTCGTCCGCCAGGGCGAGCTAACCCGCGTCCTCAAGGGCTTGGAAGTCTACCCTATCGCGACCGACAACATGCAGCTCGGCTTCCGCGACGTGCAGGACGCCTTCCACTACTACCTCAAGCATTTTAATGGCGGGCGCCCCTTCATTCTCGCCGGACACAGCCAGGGAGCCTTCGCCCTCCTGAACCTCCTGAAGCGGGAATTCGATAACCCCGCGCTGGAAAAGAAGCTCATTGCTGCCTACCTCTTTGGTTGCCCCATCTCCGACGCCGACATCAAGGAGGCTCCGCACTTGAAGCTCGCCACCGGCGAACGCGACCTGGGCGTGATCGTCGTCTGGAATACTGAGGCTGAGGACGCCGAGCCTTCGCTCTTCACCAACCGCCCCGGCACCCGGTGCATCAACCCCCTTTCGTGGCGCACCGACGCCTCGGACGCCCCTGCCTCGATGAACCGCGGAGCCGTCTTCTTTGATGACGCCGGCAACGTCGCCCGAGAGGTCCCCAACTTCTGCAACGCCCGGATCAACCCCAAAACGGGTGCCCTCGTTGTTTCGCCCTCAATCCCTGGCACCTACGACATCCCGCTCCTAGGCAAAGGCGTCTACCACATCTACGATATTTACTTCTTCTTCCGCAACATCGAGTCCAACGCCCACACCCGCACTTCCACCTACTTCTCCCCCACCCCTTGAACCGACTTCGGGGTGTCTCCGCACCGCGATTGACCCAATCTCGGTGCGGAGACCGGGGAAACTCGGTTCAAGGGGGTGGGAAAGGGGGACTTTTACATTTTTGTAAAAGAGGGGGAAAACGGGGGTGTCCGAACCGAGATTGGGGTCTGCCCGGTTCGCGTTTACCCCAAACGCGGTGCGGAGACACCTCAATCCCGGTTGCGGG
>CAVDHG010000119.1:0-6518 GCA_963608725.1 Agathobacter rectalis
TTGGGGTCTGTCCGCACCGCGATCGGGTCAAACGCGGTGCGGAGACACCTCGATCCCGGTTGCGGGGGGTGGGGAATGTGGTATATTATAAGTATGCGGTGCGGGCAGACGATGGTCGAGTATGTGCTGGTGTTGGTATTGCTCATGGCGGCAGTAACGGCAGCGGGCTGGGTCGTCAAAGCTGTGCGTGCGCAGTCCGAACGCTCTGAGACGTTGCTCGGCTCGGATTTCCCGTAAGTCAAACGAAAGGACAAGAAGATGACTTTTCCCAAGCGCAAACGCGGGCAGACGATGGTTGAGTACATCATCATCGTGGTGCTGATTGCTATCACGTTGCTGGCACTAGTCGGCTTCTTCGGGAAGGCGATTGCCAAGAAGTTCTCCGGGGCAACTTCGGCACTGGATGAAGACGTCGGCTCTGAGGCACAGAACGCCTATCAGGATTTGGGCGACGGTGCCGAAAAGCTTAGATCGCTGGATGAAAGCGGCAACTTCTAATCGCGCACGCCCGCGTTCGAACCGGCGCGGGCAAGCGATCGTCGAGAGCCTGGTTACGCTTCTGGTGCTCTTGGCGGCGTTCCTCTTCTTCTTTGATTTTGCCTACTCGGCGGTTACGCGTCTTTTCCTCTGCAACGGGGTGGCGCGGGCGGCGCGAGGGGCGGCGGTGGGGTTTAATTCCTTTCACTGCCTGAAGGCGTTCCGCGTGGGCGTGATCCCGGTTTCGGGGAAGCGGGTTGTGCCCGAGGATGACCGGGTGCACCTGGGCGCGGAGGGGGATCTGGCGTTGGTGCGCACCTACTTGCAGAGTCAAGGGCAGGCAGAGGCAGAGGGCATTTTGCACTACGAGCGGTGGGACAAATCCGAAGTCAAGATTGCGCGGAAGAATAAGTTCGTCTCCGTTGAAGGCAAGATCGAAATCCCGGACACGCTCCCGGGGAAGTTCGCCGCGCTCTTCGGAGTCGGCAAGCCGGGCGAACCGCAAAGCGTCTCGTCCACGTGGTCGCTTGAAGACCATGCTTCGCTCTACCTGACGCGCTCCGGGGAGTAACGCCATGCCGAGCCGTGCGCCAGAGGTCG
Organism: Agathobacter rectalis; assembly: GCA_963608725.1. GTDB lineage: Bacteria > Verrucomicrobiota > Kiritimatiellia > RFP12 > DVOR01 > Spyradenecus. The sequence goes on from CAVDHG010000119.1 coordinate 1,078, forward strand.
GCAAGAAGCCATCGCGCCGGAAAGGACTCGGGCAGGCGGTGGTGCTCCTCCTGGCGGTGCTCGTGGCGATGGCGGCTCTCGCGCTCTGGATCCCGAGCATTCATTCGGCGATCCTGGAGCGGTTGCGCTCGCAGGATGCCGGGGACGCTGCCGCACTCGCCGTGGCGCGTTGGCAAGCGGCGGGGCTGAACCTCTGCGGAGAGCTGAATCTGATTCAGGCGTATATGCTGGCGGATGACGTCTCGAACGCGCCCGCCGCCCAAGCCCTCCACGAACTGCGTCAGCGCATCCAGCTCACCGCGCCCGTGCTCGGTTTGCTCGCCGCCCAACGCGTCGCCTCCGCGAATAAAGCAGAACCCATCCCGGAAGCCACGGACTACCTTAAGGCGTTGCGCCAGACGTTGATGCCGGTGGGGCAATACGAGGGCGCGGAGCAGGATTTGCGCGACATCCTAGGCGTGGTGGTAGAAGAGCCGATTTACGCGCTCCCGCTGACGCCGGCGATCGACACCTCGGCGTTCCCCACGTTGCTCGCCGAGCAGGACTTTTATGAGGCGATCCTGGCGCGAGATTGGTGTTGGTTCTGGTTCCACGCCTATGCCTTCCTGCAACATTATAAGGGGAGAGCGGACTTCGGGCGCGTGCCGGAGTTAAGCACCGAGCCCTTCTTCGGGTTGCGCCTGGGGGAAGTGGCTCTGCCTTTGGACGCCTTGGATACCGACCTCCTTTCGCAACAGTTGCAGGAGCGCGGGCACCCGGCTCTCCCGCCCCCGCCCGATCCGCGCATCTCCTCGCCGGCACATGAGGAGCGACCGATGGAGCGTCTGCCCGGCACGAGCGGGGAGGAGGGCTTGATTCAGTGGACAACCTTTAACTCCGCGAAGTGGGGCACGTGGGAGGCGATGCATTCGAACGAATTGCCCCTCGCCGGAACGCTCCGCGAGGAGTACGACTACGAGGGGGCGTCGGCAGTAGTGGGAGTCCGTCGCGGGAGCACCACATGGATGGCAGCGGCAAAGGCGTTCGGCTCTGTGGGGGAAGAGAACCCGGTGCAGTTCGAACTGGTGCTGGGCGGGTTCAACGATGTGAGGCTTATCCCGGTGGATGCGGCAGATGCGGGGGTGCGGGGGATCGACTTCGCGTGGCTCCGCCACGTGCGGCTACACGTCCGGGACTACGCGCTCTCGGGCTTCATGGCGAGCGGGTGCCGTTACTGCGAGGCGTTGCGCAAGTGGGAGAACCCGGCGTTCCGCGCCGAGGCGTTGGCATGGCTCGAAGTGAAGGGGCACACCTGCAAACGCCCGCGAGGCGGTTCGGGCGAAAGCGGTGGCGCACGCTACGGGCACTAACGCCGCAGGGGCGCGTTACCCGAGCAAGGTGCGCAAGATGGAATCGAAGTCCGTGGCTTCGGCTTTCGCCTCGCCCTCAAGCGGTGCCCACCCGGCGGGCTGATCGGCGTAGCGCGGGATGAGATGGAAGTGGACGTGCCCCACGGTCTGCCCGGCGGCTTCGCCGTTGAGCTGCATCATGGCAAGTCCGTCGCACCCGAGTCGGCGCTTGAGGAGGGTTGCCACGCGTTGGACGGCTGGCATGACCCCGGCTAACTCCTCGGGCGGGAGGTGGAAGAGGTCGGGCGCGTGGAACTTCGGCACCACGAGCGTATGCCCGCGCCCGAAGGGATTGATGTCCAGGAAGGCGAAGGCGTGGCGGTCTTCGAAGACTTTGTAAGCGGGAATCTCTCCCCGGATGATGGCGCAGAAAATGCAATCCATGGTCGGCTCCTTTTCCTTAGAAGTATAGCACGCCCGGGGACGTGTATTGCGCAGTATGCAGGAGGAGCGCACGCGCCGAAATGCGCTTGCCCGAGCCGGGGCATATGTTAAGCTAGAAGTGTTGACATTCTCCAACCGAAAGGATATGACTCAAGATGCGTGATTCCTCACCCAAAGCCCGACGCGCCCTGAGTGCGCTTGGCGGGTTTGCCCTCCTGGGCGTGCTCGCTGGCGTTACGGCGTGCGCCTCTTCTACCCCGAAGCCAACGCAAGCTCCCCGCTGCGCGAGTGCCACCGAGCAGGCGGAAGCCAAGCTCCGCACCCTCACGCTCGACGAGAAGCTCTCGCTCGTCCACGGCGCAACCACGATGATGGTCGCCGGAATTCCGGAGAAGGGAATTGAGCCCCTGCACTTCTCGGACAACTCAAGCACCGTCCGCGCCGAGATAAAGAAGCAGTCCTTCGGCAACCTCCTGCCCGACTCCGACACGAGCGACACGGCGACCGCCTTTCCCGCGCTCACCGCTCTGGCTTCGACGTGGGATGAACCGTTGGCGCGCCGCTTCGGCGAAGCCATGGGCGAACAGGCTCGGGCTCGTGGAAAAGACGTCATGCTCGGCCCCGGGCTGAACATTGCCCGCACGCCCCTGTGCGGTCGCAACTGGGAATACCTCGGCGAAGACCCCACCCTCACCTCGCGCCTCGCCGTGAACATCGTCCAGGGTATGCTCTCGAAGGATGTGGCAGCGTGCGTGAAACACTTCGCCGCGAACAGCCAGGAGCTGAATCGCTATGGCGTCGACTCCTGCCCCGACGAGCGCACCCTGCGCGAAATCTACTTCCCTGCCTTCGAAGCGGCTGTCAAGGAGGGTGGCGCGCTCGTGGTCATGAATGGCTATAACCGCCTCTACGGGGAGTTCTGCAGTCATAACCCCTGGCTCAACAAGGGCGTCCTCGAAGGCGAGTGGGGCTTCCCCGGACTCGTCGTAACCGACTGGGGTGGGCTCCACGACACGGTTAAGGGCGTCAAGGGTGGCACCGACATCGAGATGAACGGCGGCGCCGCCATCCGTTACTTTAAGAAGCCCCTCAAAGACGCCGTCGCGGAGGGGAAGGTTACCGAGGAGGATATCGACCGCATGGTGCGCCGCATCCTCTACGTCCACGCCCGGCTCCATAAGCTCGACGGCAAGCCCCGCGCTCCCGGCTCCCGCAACACCCCCGAGCATCAGGCTCTCGCCCGGGAGATCGCAGCTGCCGGCACCACCCTCTTGAAGAACGAAGGCGCCGTCCTGCCCTTGGATTCCGCCAAGCTTAAACGCGTCCTCGTCGTGGGGCGCAATGCCGTTCAGAAGCATTGCCGGGAGGGCTGGTCTGCCGAAGGCAAGCCGCCTTACGAAATCTCGCCCCTCGAAGGCTTGCAACGTGCCCTGCCCAACGCGGAGATCACCTACGCCCCCTTCCCCGAAGGCGACACCTCCGCCGCGCTCCCCGATAGCGTCCTCGTTACCGAGAACCCCAACGTCCTCGCCGACGTCGGCATGCGCGACCGCGGTTGGACGCAACAACGTTTCGCCAACGATAAGCTCTCCGGCAAGCCCACAACCTCCTTCGTCCGCGCCCCGAGCGTCCCCAAGGGAACCACCACCCCCAACTTCTCCATGCGCTGGGAGACGCAGTTCCGCGCCCCGGAGGAGGGCCCCTACAGTTTCACGCTTAGCTACGACGATGGCGCACGCCTCTTCCTCGATGGCAAACCCCTCATTGACGACTGGGGGAACGGCGCACAGCGCACCTCCACCCGCGAAATCCGCCTGAAGAAGGACACCGTCCACACCCTGCGCGCCGAGTACCGTCAAGCCGGTGGCGACGCCCTCTTCGCCCTCGGCTGGACGCTCCCCTCCGAGCGTGGCGCGACCATCCGCCCGCTGATTGAGCAAGCGAAGCAGTCCGACGCCGTCATCCTCTTCACCGGCTCCCGCCACGGGCACGGGCGCGCCCTCGAATGCGAGAATGGCGACCTCCCTTCGATGGATCTCCTCGAGCAAGACAACGCCGCCATCCCCGCCCTCCTCGGCGTTTGCCCGAAGACGATCGTCGTTGTCAACGCCGGCACGCCCTTTGCGCTCCCCTGGGTCAACCGCACTAGGGCCCTCCTCCTCACCTGCTACGGCGGTCAAGAAGCCGGCAACGCACTCGCCGACGTCCTCCTCGGGAAGCGCGATCCGGGCGGTCGCCTCCCCTTCACGTGGCTCAAGGACATCAACGATTCCCCCGCGCACAAGCTCAAAGACTACAATCCCAAGCAGGTCTTCTATAAGGAAGGCGTCCTCGTGGGCTACCGTTGGTTCGACGCCAAGGGCATCCTCCCGCTCTTCCCCTTCGGCTACGGCTTGAGCTACGCCTCCTTCGCCCTCGGCAAACCCGAAGCCTCCACCGCCGAGGATGGCACCGTTACCGTGCGCGTCCCCGTAACCAACACCTCCTCCCGCGCCGGCTCGACCGTGGTGCAAGGGTACGTGGAGCGTCCCGCAGCGGGCTACCCGGAGCCTTCCGCACCGCGTCGCCTTGGAGCCTTTGCCAAGGTGCACCTCAAGCCGGGCGAAACGCAAACCGCCATCCTCACCTTCAAGCCTCGCGCCTTCGCCTACTGGGACTCCGAGCAACACGCCTGGACAAGCCCCGCGGGCATCCATGTGCTCGACATCGGCTTCTCCTCTGCCACCTTGCCTGAGCGCGTTACGCTCGAGCGCGAAGAGTGGGCAGAGCCTGTCCCCACTGTGGCTGCGCCGGATATGCCCGGCGCGCCCACCACGCGCTAACCCCTCCACACCAAGAAAAAGGGCAGACCGGAAACGGTCTGCCCTTTTTTTAGTCTCACCGCTTGCGGTGCGCTTAGAGCGCGGCAACGGCTTTCTCAACCAACGCCTTGAAGCCCTCGGCGTCGTGAATCGCGATCTCGGCGAGCATCTTGCGGTTGACGTCAATCCCCGCCTTGGTCAGCCCCTCGATGAAGCGCGAGTAGTTCGGCACCTTGTCGTTCGCCAACGCACGCACCGCGGCGTTGATACGAGCAATCCAGAGCTGACGGAAGTCGCGTTTACGGAGCTTGCGGTGCCAGGTGGCGATCCGCTGGGCGCGGTCGACCGCCTCAGTGGCAAGGCGGAATTGACGGCTCCTTGCGCCGTAAAAACCGCGGGCGAGTTTCAGCCGCCGACGGCGACGGGAACGGGAAGCTGGTGCATTTGTGGCTCTCATGGTGTGCGTCCTCCTAGGTTAAGCCTGAAGCATGCGGGCGACCATCTTCTGATTGCCCTCGTAAACGGCGGTGGAACCACGGAGGTTGCGCTTGCGCCCGCGGGACTTATAGCCATTGAGATGGCGTTTCCCGGCTTGCGTACGCATCGCCTTGCCCGTGGCCGACATTTTGAACTTCTTCGTCGCAGACTTCTTAGTCTTGATCTTAGGCATAATTCCTTGATCCTTCGTTATGCGTTTATCCGCTTCGGCGGCAGTCAGCCAGAAAGCCGTTTTCCGCGGAAAGAGGTAAGAATGATACCACAACGCCCCACGCGAATGCAACCCCTCCCCTTTCCTCGCCTCCCCCACCCCAAATTCCCCCCTTTTCTACCTTATTATATAGAGCACCCCGCCCCACCCCCCGCAACC
>CAVDHG010000120.1:0-6479 GCA_963608725.1 Agathobacter rectalis
AACCCCTTCTCTTTCCTGACAATCCAGAAAGTTATGAACACGCCTTGTCGATAACCTGTTCATAACTCCCCCTTCCACCCCCCTTGAACCGCGTTCGAGGTGTCTCCGCACCGCGTTTGGGTCAATCTCGGTGCGGAGACCGGGGAAACTCGGTTCAAGGGGGTGGGAAAGGGGAATCGCTACCGTTTTGGTTGAGATAGGGAAAAGTGGGGTGGTCGAACCGCGATCGAGGTGAGTCCGGTTCGCGTTTGGGTGAAACGCGGTGCGGAGGGAGGGGAAACGCGGTTGCGGGGGTTGGAGAAAAGGGGGGATGAAACCGGGGGGAGGGGTTTGGTTGGGCGTGGAGCGCGCATTGTGTTATACTATCGGGCATTTATTTTCAAGGAGTGCGACCATGTCCAAACTGACGGCTGACGCGTTGCGTGAGATGTATCTTAAGTTCTTTGAGTCCAAGGGACACACGATTATTTCCGGAGCGTCGGTAATTCCAGAGAATGACCCCACAGTACTCTTCACCACGGCGGGGATGCACCCCCTGGTGCCCTATCTGCTCGGCGAGAAGCACCCCGCCGGCACGCGTCTCACGGACGTGCAGAAATGCGTCCGCACGGGCGATATTGAAGCGGTTGGCGACAGTGCGCACCTCACCTTCTTCGAAATGCTCGGCAACTGGTCGCTCGGGGATTACTTTAAGAAGGAAGCCATCGCGTGGAGTTTCGAATTCCTTACGAAGCACCTCGGCTTCAAGCCTGAGCAGCTCTCCGTTACGGTCTTCGCCGGAGAGGACGGCATTCCGCGGGACGATGAAGCCATCGCCTACTGGAAGGCGCAGGGGATTCCCGAAAGCCACATCTACCCCAAGGGGCGCGAGGATAACTGGTGGGGACCGGCGGGCGTGACGGGTCCTTGCGGTCCGGACACCGAGATGTTCATCGACACCGGCAAAGCGCCGTGTTGCCCGGAGTGCTCGCCGGGGTGCGGGTGCGGAAAGTACATTGAAATTTGGAACGACGTCTTCATGCAGTACAACAAGACTGCCGAGGGCACGTATGAGCCTTTGAAGCAGCACAACGTCGATACCGGCATGGGCGTCGAGCGCACCATCTGCATGATTAACGGGTATAAGACGGTCTATGAGTCCGAACTCTTCCTCCCGCTCTTGGAGAAGATTCGCGCCCTGACCACGGTTGAGCTTCCCGAGGAAAAGCGCACCAAAGCCGAGCGAATCATCGCCGACCATATGCGCACGGCAACGATTATCCTGGGCGACCCGAAGGGTGGCGTAAAGCCGGGGAACGTCGGGGCAAACTACGTCCTGCGCCGTCTCATCCGCCGAGCCGTCCGCTACGCGATGGATCTCGGGCTTCCCTCCGGCTTTACCGCCACGCTTGCCGAGCTGGTGATTGGGACGTATGAAGGGTTTTATCCGGAGTTGCGCGACAAGCAGGAGATGATTGTCTCCGAGCTGACCGCCGAGGAAAACCGTTTTGCCAAGACCCTCTCGCAGGGACGGCACGAGTTCGAGAAGGTTGCCGAGGTCATGGCTCAGCACGCGCAGACGCAGATCTCCGGTAAAACGGCGTTCAAGCTCTACGACACTTACGGCTTCCCGCTGGAACTGACGCAGGAGCTCGCCGCCGAGCGCGGTATGACGGTGGATACGGAAGGTTTCGTCAAAGCCGAAGCCAAGCACAAAGAGGCGTCCAAGCAGGGCGAGGGCGTCTTTAAGGGCGGGCTTGCCGACCACTCGGAGCAAACGACGCGCCTGCACACCGCTACGCACCTCCTGCATAAGGCGCTCAAGATTGTCCTGGGCGAGCACGTCAATCAGAAGGGGTCGAATATCACCGCCGAGCGGCTGCGGTTCGACTTCTCGCATCCGGAGAAGATGACAAGCGAACAGCTCGCGCAAGTGGAGGACATTGTCAACGAGCAGATCGCCCGCGCCCTGCCCGTGGTGTGCGAAACGATGTCTATCGAGGAGGCGAAGGCGGCAGGAGCCACCGCCCTCTTCACCGCCAAGTACGGCGAACAGGTGAAGGTCTACACCATCGGCGACTTCTCCAAGGAAGTCTGTGGCGGACCCCACGCGCAAAACACCTCGGAGCTTGTCGCCTTCAAAATCCTGAAGGAAGAGAGTTCCTCGGCGGGCGTGCGCCGGATCAAGGCGATTATCGGCACCCCGGCGCAAGAGAAGCGCAAAGCCATCGGGAAGTAAGCGAGCAACGCTTTTAAGGTGAACGCGCTGGCGCATTGCGAGCTTTGCCCCCGCTGTTGTGGCGTTGACCGCCTGAACGGCGAGGTGGGTTTTTGCGGAAGTGGCGCGACTCCGCGGATGTTCCGGTGGGGGCCACACTTCGGCGAGGAGCCTCCCATCTCCGGCACGCGGGGAAGTGGCGCACTCTTCTTCTCGCACTGCACGCTCCGGTGCATCTATTGCCAGAACGCCAAGTGGAGCAGTGGCGGTCAGGGCGAGGATATCACGGTTGAGGAGCTGGCGAAGCGTATGCGCCTCTTGGCGGAGAAGGGTTGCCACAATTGGAACCTCGTCTCGCCCACGCCGTGGCTTCCGCAGATCGCGCAGGCTGCCCGGCAACTCGCCGATATTGGCATTACGTTGCCTTTTGTGTATAATACGTCCGGTTTTGAGCGCATTGAGACGCTTTCGGCGTACCGTTCTTTGGCTGACATCGCGCTGGTCGATTTGCGGTATGCCTCGGCGCAGAGTGCCTGGGAAGGCTCCGCGTGCCGGGACTACGTGCCACGGGCGCGTCAGGCGGTGCAGAGCTTCTGGAACGCCTTGGGCGAACTGGAGTGCGACTCCGAAGGCTTGGCTCAGCGTGGCGTGATTGTTCGCCTTCTGGTTTTACCGGGGCGAGCGGACGAGGCGGCGGAAAACCTTGTCTGGTTGCGCAATACGCTGGGCAAGCGTGTCGCCGTGAGCCTGATGGCGCAGTACAACCCGGTTGGGCAAGCACGCGTAACGCCCGGTTGGGATCGGCGCATCTCGCCGGAGGACTTCGAGCCGCTTGCGGAGCTTGTCTCCGACCTCGGGTTCGAAACCGGCTGGGTGCAACCCTGTGGCGACGAGACCGCCGAGTGTATGCTGGGCGAAACCATGAGTGCCGGTTACGGCGAAGTGCGATAACGGATTACGGTTTAACAGACCTTAGAATAAGGAAGAAGAGAAGATGAGCGGACATAGTAAATGGGCAACCATTAAGCACGCCAAGGGCGCAGCCGACGCTAAGCGCGGGAAGATGTTCAGCCGTTTGGCGAAGGAAATCATGCTCGTGGCAAAGAGCAATGGCGACCCGAACACCAACCCCTCCCTGCGTAACCTGATCGCTAAAGCCAAGGCGATCAACATGCCCAAGGACAACATCGACCGCGCCATCAAGAAGGGTACCGGCGAGTTGCAGGCGGACATCCTCGAAGAAATCACCTACGAAGGCTACGTGGGCACCGTCGGGCTGGTCGTGCAGGTGTTGACCTCCAACAAGAACCGCGCCGCCGCCGAGATTCGCAACATCTTTAAGAAGAACAACTCCGAGCTGGGGCAGTCCGGCTCCGTTACGCGCAACTTCGAGCGCAAGGGGCAGATCCTCCTCCCGAAGGGCGACCTCAATGAGGACGACGTGATGATGCTCGCCCTGGACGCTGGCGCAGACGACGTGAACGCCGACGACGAGGGCTTCGAAATCTTGACCGCTCCCAACGTCTTTGCCGACGTGTGCGACGCGCTCAACAAAGCCGGCATCGAGACCTCCGACGCCGAAGTCAAGTTGATCCCCATGGCGACGACTCCCGTTACCGAGCTCTCCCAAGCCAAGGCGATCAATAAGTTCATCGCCGCGCTTGAGGATAACGAAGACGTTCAGAACGTCTACACCACCGCCGACTTCTCTGACGAGATCGAGGCAGCCCTCGCCGAAGAAGAGGAGTAAGCTCCCAAGCTTCTCCCCTTTGGGAATAAAAAAGCCACAGAGGTCTTCTGACTTCTGTGGCTTTTTCGTGCCCTCCCCTCGTCTAGTCGCAGGGGAAGAGACACCGCACGGCACGCCCGTCTGCCGACGTCGTCAGCGGTGGCACAGCGGTTGTGCATTCCGGCTTGGCATAGGCGCACCGCGGAGCAAACGCACACCCGGCGGGGAAACTCCCCGGCGCAGGCACGGTGCCGGGAATGTCCCGGAGCTTACCCGTCTCGGCGCGCAAGCTCGGCACCGCGGCGAGGAGTCCTTGCGTGTAGGGGTGGCGTGGGTGAGCGAGCACGTCGCACACGCGCCCGCTCTCCACCACGCGCCCGGCGTACATCACATACAGCCTCTGAAAGTAGTTCGCCACGATGCCAAGATTGTGCGTAATGAGGAGCAACGCCATCCCGCGCTTGCGCACGAGTTCCTCCATCAAGCCGAGGATGAGCCGCTGAGTGGTAACGTCCAGAGCCGTCGTCGGCTCGTCGGCAATCAGGAGCTTGGGTTCCGCCGCCAGAGCCATCGCCAGCATGACGCGCTGACACTGCCCGCCAGAAAGCTCGCAGGGGTACGCCGCAAACGCCCGCTCCGGCTCCGGAAGCCCCACATCCGCCAAGAGCGCACAGATGCGTTCACGCCTCACCTTCCCGCGCAACTGCGGAAGCACTTCCCCGATCTGCTCGCCCACCCGCATCACGGGGTTGAGACTCGCCATCGGGTCCTGGAAGACGTAGGCAATCCCGTGTCGCCTCGCCGAGCGCACGGCGTGCTCGGACGTTAAGAGGTCTTCTCCATTAAAGAGGATGCGCCCCGCCCGCTTGGCGCGATCCGTCGGCGGAAGCGCGGTCAAGCTTAGTGCCGTTACCGACTTCCCGCAACCGCTCTCCCCAACGAGCGCAACGCGTTCCCCGGCATCCACGGTGAGGCTCACCTCCGGCACGGGCGTAACCCACCCCGAAGGCGTCTTAAACGTTACGGAAAGCCCGCACACTTCCAGGAGTGGCGCGGGGCGCAGGGGTTGTTCTGGCGAAGGCTCTTCCATACCGCGCACGCCCGTTAAACCGTCAAGTCCAAGTGCTCCAGCTCGGCAACGGAATCGGCGTCCTTAATCGCCGCCCCGCCACGAGACTGCCTATCGAACGTGACGCCACTACGCTCTACAAGCAACCGCACCAACGTCGGCACCGGGAGCGTTGTAACCAGCGAGAGCACCACGATGGCATTGAAGAACGTTTCGTCCAGGAGGTTGAGACTCAACGCCACAGCTGCCGCCGCGAGCGTTGCCGAAAGCTGAGGCACCGTCATCAGCCCCGCGCACAGTCCCTGCCGATTCCCAAAGCCGGAGATGCGCATCGCGAGCCAACCGCTCACCACCTTGCTGACCACCAGCCCCACCACCGTCGCACCCGCGATGAGGAGGCTCCGCGTCATGTCGCCCCCCTCGTTCATCCCGAGGAAGACGCCCAAGTCGGCATGGAAGCCCACGCTCAGGAAGAGGAAGGGAATCACCAAGCCGAAGCCAATCGCCTCCAGCTTGCGGTGAACGTCGCCCCCCTGCTTGCGGAAGCACGGCGTCCGCTGGACAGCCATCCCAGCCGTGAACGCGCCCACAATGAGGTTCACGCCCAGCAGTTCGCCCGCCAAGACGATGAGGAGCACCACGAGCAGGAAGAACGTTACCTTCGCTTCGTCCCCGTCTGGCAGGAACCACTCCACGAGCCGCCACAAATACGGCACCACCACCATCACCACCGCAATAAAGAGGAAGATCAGCGCGATAAAGCACGGCGTAAACCACGCCCCCAACCACGAGAGATCCATCCGCTCCAAAATCGAGAACCCAGTTAACGTCCCCGTCGGGTTCCCCAGTGCCTGCAACTGCACGCAAACCGCCAGCAACACGAGCGAGAGAATGTCCGTAATCACCGTCGCCGAGAGCACCGTAATCCCGAAGCGCGACCGCACCAGCCCCATCTCCCGGATCACCGGGAAGACAATCCCGATCGAGTGCGACGCGAAGAGCGAGGCGTACACCCACGCGCTTATCGGCTTGCCCGGCTCAAAGAGCCAGTAAACGAAGTATCCCGCCGCCGCCGGGAGCGCGAAGGTCAGGATCGAGAGCGCGGTAACGGCTTTCTTCTCGTTGACCAGCATCCGTAGATCCGTCTCTGCCCCCGCCAACGCCATGAGGAAGACCAGCCCAAGGAACCCAAAGGCGTCCACCACGTTCCGCAACGCCTGCGCGTCCACCCCCGAGGGGATAACCGCCGCGATCTTGCCCAAGAGACCAAAACAGTGCGGTCCAATCAAGATTCCCACCGCCATGATAGCCACGACCGAGGGAATATGCCACCGACGCACCACCGCCGGCACCACCGCGATTAAAGCAATGAGCGTCAGAAACGCCACCAAGTAGGTTAACTGATCCATAGATCAATTATACCACATCCCCCAACCCCCTACTCCACCCTACCCCCTTGAACCGCGTTTCCCCTCTCTCCGCAC
>CAVDHG010000121.1:0-6459 GCA_963608725.1 Agathobacter rectalis
CTAAAAAGGGGGGTCTCCGCACCGCGATCGAGGTGAGGTCGGTTCGCGTTTGGGTCGAACGCGGTGCGGAGACGACCCGAACTCGGTTGCGGGGGTGGATAAAAAAGAGCCACGTTTGGGTGGCAAACGTGGCTTAAGGGGTAGGGGTGGAGAGGTGGGAAAGTTAGAGGTTGCCGGCGCGAACCTCGGAGGCTTGGCGCAGGGGTGCCCACCAGGCTTCGTTATCCAGATACCACTGGATGGTGCGACGGAGCCCCGAGTCGAAGGTCTCCTGCGGTTTCCAGCCCAGCTCGGTCATAATCTTGGTGGGGTCAATGGCGTAGCGGGCGTCGTGTCCGGGGCGATCCTTAACGAAGGTGATCTGCTCGGCGTAGGAGACGCCGTCGGCGCGGGGGCGGAGTTCGTCTAGGATGGCGCAGATCGCCTGCACCACCTGGAGGTTGGTGCGCTCGTTGTGCCCGCCGACGTTGTAGGTTTCGCCCGGCTTGCCGGTGGTGAGTGCCAACCAGAGGGCGCGGGCGTGGTCTTCCACAAAGAGCCAGTCGCGGATGTTGTCGCCCTTGCCGTAAATCGGGAGGGGACGCCCGGCGAGGGCATTGAGGGTAACGAGCGGGATGAGCTTTTCGGGGAAGTGGTAGGGACCGTAGTTATTCGAGCAATTCGTCTTGAGCGTGGGGAGTCCATAGGTGTGGAACCACGCCGAGGCGAGGTGGTCGGCAGAGGCTTTGGAGGCGGAGTAGGGGGAGCGGGGATCGTAATTGGTCTGCTCGGTGAAGAACCCGGTCTTGCCGAGGGAACCGTAAACTTCGTCCGTGGAGATCAGGAGGAAGCGGAATGCGCCCTGCGCTTCGGGCGTCAAGGTCTTCCAATAGGCGCGGGCAGCTTCGAGGAGGGTGTAGGTGCCGATAACGTTGGTTTGCAGGAAGAGCCCGGGACCATCGATAGAGCGGTCGACGTGGCTCTCGGCGGCAAGGTGCATGACGCCGTCCGGACGGAAGGAGGTGAAGGCTTCGCGCATGGCGTCGGCGTCGCAGATGTCCGCCTGCAGGAAGGTGTAATTGGGTTCGCTCGCGACGCAGGCGACGGAGGAGAGGTTTCCGGCGTAGGTTAATTTGTCGATGTTGAGGACGTGCACGCCCTGCTTGACCAGCATTCGGACGACTGCCGAGCCGATAAAGCCCGCTCCGCCCGTAACAATTACGCGAGACATCGAGGTTTTTGGGGTCATTGTTCGTACACTCCTTGGCGCAACGCGTCGTGCGCGTGCGTAAACACTATAACAAACCTGCCTTTCTCGCGGAAAAGGAGGCTCCGAATCTTTTTTGAAAAATTTTTGAAAAAAGTGCTTGCATTGGTTGAACCGTTTGTTATAATAGTGGCGATTTCAGACAATCTCCTACACAGACACACAACCCCACCCCTCCGAGAGCATTGCTCCGGAGGGTTTTTCTTTCTGGGTGGGTTGTAGGTGCGGTTAGAAGTCCGGCTCGTCTTGCAGGAAAGGATTGCTCCGCAGTTCCTGCGCGAGGGTGGTCGGCTCGCCGTGCCCGGGGAGGAGGGTCGTTTCCGGGGCGAGGGTGGCAACAAGGTGCTTGAGCGATTGGTTCAGCACGGCAAAGGAGCCGCCGGGGAGGTCCGTGCGCCCGATGGTTCCCTGAAAGAGCGTATCGCCCGTAAAGCAAAGCGGGGTGGGGACGTCTTTTTCGATGAGGATGCACTGTCCGCCGGGGGTGTGCCCGGGGGTGGGGATGAGGCGGGCGGTGATGCCCCCGCAGGTAAAGGTTTCGCCGAGGTCGGCAACGAGGCTCTCGGGTTTGTGCTGGTGAACGTAGAAGGGCGGGTATTGATTCTCGGCGTGGGTGAATGCCCAAGACCACTCCTCCGGGCGCAGAACGACGGGGAGACCGGGGAACTTGGCGAGGAGGGCGTCTAGGGCGCCGATGTGGTCGAAGTGCCCGTGGGTAAAGAGGATAGCGGCGGGGGTGAGGTCGCGGGCTTGCAATTCGGAGAGGATGCGGTCGGCGTCGGCTCCGGGGTCAATAATCCACGCGGAGTGGTCGCGCCAAAGGAGGTAACAATTCTCCACCAGAGCACCAGTTTGCAGAAGAGAGTAGGAGATCATGTGTCGTAACCCTTTCAATAGAGCCGAATGGAGAAGCCGGTTTTGCCGTTTGGAGCCTTCGTGAGGGTGAAATCCTGAAGCGTGTTGCCGGCGGAGTGCGGGAAGAAGAAGTTATCCCCCAGCTCGTCTTTGCCGAGTTCGTTTTCGCAGGCGTTGTGCTTTGTATTGCGCAATTCGTTATCGATGAAGGGGTGGGTGTAGACTTCTTTAGTCTGCCCGAAGTACCCATCAGCCGAGCAGGTGAGAAGGTAAGCGGTGCTCTCAAGGTCTTCTGCCTTTAGGGCGTCTGCGCTGTTAAGGGGGAGATTTGTGAAGCAGAAGGTACCGGTGGCATCGGTCGTGGCAGTTTGGACGGGGGAGCCGTCTTGAGGCGTGAGGGTTACGGTGGCTCCTTCGAGGGGTTCGTGGAAGGTGTTTGTTATGCGCCCGGCGATGATGGAGTCGAGCTTCGTGGGGTAGACGTTCGGGTAGATCGTTTCGATGGTCTTGACGGCAGTTTCCAAGTCCCACCACCTGCCGGAACTGTTCCCCCAACCGTAATCGACGTGGAACCATTCCTTGCCGTCATTGTCGAAGCCGAAGCCGTCCGCCACAATCATGTGTCCACTGATCATCGTGGCAAGCGGGGCACCGGCTTGGAGAGAGGTGCGCAGGAAGGTGCGGAGCATTTCCTGCCAGTAGGAAAGTAGTTTGCCTCCGGGTTTGGGGGCGGTGTAGATATATCCCATATTCTTATACTGGAAATAGTCGCGGATGTCCTCTAGTTTGACGGTACCGGCAGACCCGGAAGTTATGCCGTATTGCGTTCTGCCCAAGACGCCTAAATCCCACATGAGTCGCCCGGCGTGTGAGAAAACTTCCCCCTTGGCGTCCTTTTCTTCGATTTTGTCGCGGATTTTCTCCCAGTCGTATTTACCGGACATTGTGGTGCGCGTTTCTTTGGTGTTGTTTCCGTTAAAGTAGCAGTAGACGTCGGCGGTGTAGGGCGTAGGCTCCCAGTCGGGGGCGGGGAAGTTGTGATTGAGGGCGTGGTAGGTTAGGATCTGCCCCCAGGCGAGGGGGTCGCACCCGCATACGTAGCCCTTACCCAGCGCAACGTAGGTATTTAGCGCACCGGTTTGGTTCCAATCGGTCGCCTGGCACACAGGCTCAATAACCGTGTACTTGGGTCGCCATGAGTTGCCATGCTCCCCAGCAAAGGCTATTCGCCCAATGCCGAGCATCAGAACAAAGAATATCCAAGCATAACCCTTCCTCATGACCTTCAGTTTACTAAAACCCCGCCTTCTCTTGCCACCCTATCTCGGGAAAGGTGCGGGGCGTTTGTTTCGGCGGGGCGAGCGCGGGGTCATACGCCGAGCGAGAGGTTGTATTATAATAGGTAGACATTCTCCTGTGGAGTTCGTATGCCCGTAAACCGAAAATCGCCCGTATTCTTTTACCTCTTTATCTTAGTGGTGGTGTTCGCCTTCTACGTGGCGACGTCGGCATGGATGGTCTTTCCGGGGCAATCGGCGGAGTTCTTGGCGGCGTTGTGCTTCCCCGGTCAGATGCCACTGATGTGGGGAAATCCGCTTGACGCGCTGGCGATCGGCGTGGCGGTCTGGCTGGTGCCCCCTTCGCTCATGCTTCCGACGGTGTCGCTCCTCGCGGCATTTTGGAGTGCGCTGGCGGTTACGGCGTTCGCGTGCGTGGCGCATATTGCGATCCGGGTAACCAGTCTTCATATCTTTATGGACACCTGGACGGAGCGGGAGCGCACGTATGAAGACCTCGTGCTTGTGCGCCGGATCGCGGCGGGCAGTGTGGCACTCATCGGGATGGTGGCGCTTCCCCTCTGGGCGCAGGGGACGAGACCGCTACCTTCGGGGGTTACGACGGCGTTCTGCGCGAGCGCGTTGGCGTTGACGCTGTGGTTTCTCTACCGCGCCACGCATGCGCCCTCGAAGATCGGGAAGTGGGCAGTGCTCCGGCAGCAACTGGCGTTGGGCGGGATCTTTGCGCTCTTGCCGTTTCTTGGGTTGACCTCGCCCTTCCTTTCGCTGGTGGCGGTGCTCTGCATTATTATCGGCGGGAAGGTGCTGTTCATGATTGACCCGGAGCATCTGCACAGGTGCTTCATCTGGATCGGGGTAGGGCTACTGCTCGGCGCGGGGCTGGCGTACTTGGCGTGGGTGGTGCAGAGCGTCATTTTCTTCCCGGACAACGCGGTGGACTTTAGCTCCTGGTTGGAGTATATCCAGATAAGCTGGCGGATAGCGATTGGTTCGCTCTCGTGGCTTGGGGCACTGGTGCCTCTGGCGTTCTTTATTGTCGAGGGCGTGCTCTTCGTGGGCTGTTTCCCGAAGATGTTCCAGAGTCCGGGTCGTCTGTGGCTGGGGCAGGTCTTCGTGTTGCTTTCGATGGGGATGGCGTTTGTGGCGTTCCCGGAATGTTTCTGGGAGAACTTTGGGGAGCCGACTCCGCTTGCGGCGATGGCGATGGGCTTGGGGGTTGTCAATATCGGGCTATTGATCGCTTCGTGGTGCTACGTTTGGCTGGAGTATCAGAGGCGTCACCCTGCGCGGAGGGCGCGGACGTTGCTTGTGGCGGGTGCCCTTTTAGTGGCGGGCGCGGTTGCTGTTTGGGTTGGGCTAAGGACTTGCGACGAGGGAGCCGGCGTAAACGCTCGGCGGATTTGCGGGGAAGCCTTGGAAGTCCTAGATGCCAAGCTCCCGAAGGATTGCACCCTGTGGCGGAATCCGCGCCGTTCGGCATCGCGTTGCCTCGTGGCAGGGTATGCCTCCGGGAGACCCTTGTGCCCGGTTACGAACTGGGCGCATTTGCCGAAAGATGCCCGGTTGGGGAATCGCCTTCTAACCGCGTGCGCCGAGGAAGACCCTGTGCTGAAGGAGGCGTTGGAGATTGGCGGGTTCCTGCCGATTATCTATCTTGCGCATTCGGAGTGGCGAAATGCCGTTCGCTCGGAGTGTCTGCCCACCTCTGCGCTAGAGACCATTGTGAATATGGCAGACCATATTCGGGAGACGCGCTTCGGGGAGACCGCCGTGGGCAGGCGTTACCTCATGGAGTGTTACCGCCTTGCAGCGCGGATAGCAATTGCTCGCGCCTTTACCGCTCCGCCGGAGGAGTCCGCCACGTGGCTTCGTAAAGCGAGGCAGTGGGATGCCGGAAACCCGTCGAGTTGCCTCAGCCTCGGGGCATTGGCGAGCGAAGGGGTGGCGTTAACGCCGGAGGAGGAGCAGGCGTGCGCGGTGCTTTATGAGCGCGATCCGGGATTGCTGGCTCCTTCGTTCGAGAAGGCAAAGGCGTTTGAG
The DNA here is from genome assembly GCA_963608725.1 of Agathobacter rectalis. Taxonomy (GTDB): domain Bacteria; phylum Verrucomicrobiota; class Kiritimatiellia; order RFP12; family DVOR01; genus Spyradenecus. The sequence continues at coordinate 5,440 of CAVDHG010000121.1, forward strand.
GCGGCGTTCGGCCCCGTGCGTAATGCGGCGTTCCGCGCAGCCAAGCGGATGCAACGCTTTGTCCTTAAAGACCGAGATGCGGTCTTGCAACAGATATGCGAAGCGTATCGGAAGAGCCCGGATGTACTTACGGGGCAGGAACGCAAGATTGCCCTCCTCGCCCTCCCGGAACGCGAAGTGGCTGAGCTTCTCATGCAGAACGATCCCTCGCCCGAGGAACTGGAGCTTTACCTCTGCCTCTATCCGCGGACGGATGCCTCCCGTGCGCTCTACGCCAAGTATAAGGTCTCGAAGCTCGCCGGGGATCGGATGCTCGCGATTGTCTACTCTCAAAAGAGCGGGATGCGCACCTTGCAGACGCACATCTCGGAATCGTTCTTTGCGCGAGACGGGCGGTTCTCAAGCGCACTCCTCCATGTGAACGACCTCTTAAAGGAGGAGCAGGAAGGTCTGGAAGAAGCTGTAACGTTCGTCTCCGGGTTTACCGTGGGCGAGAAGTTGGCGTCGGAACTCTTCGCGGCGGAGTATCTGCGCCTCAAGACAGGACGCGAACTGCTTAAGGCGAATCATCCGCAAGCCCTTTCGCTTCTGCGCACGTGGGTGCAGTCCGAACCCCATCAGCCTTCGCTCTGGGCGTTGCTACTCTCGGCGGACGTCCAGTATGCCACCCCCGAGCAGCGCAACGCAGACCTTGAGCAGTGCCTGCGCTTGTATCCGCTCTTGCCTATCGCCGTTGACCTCTTTGCCCAGAAGCTTCGCGAGGACGTCGGCGAAGAAGCTGCGACCCGTTGGGAGACGACCATTAAGAAGCATGTCGCTTCTCCCCGTCAGGATTATTCCGAGGTGTTGGATGCTTACCGCGGCATTTAATTACGCTCTGCCCGAGGAGCTGATCGCGCAAGTACCGCCCGAGATTCGGGGCACTTCGCGTATGATGGTGCTGGATCGCGCCAAGACTGCGCTGGAGCATCGGCACATTGGCGACATTACTGAATACCTCCACGCCGGAGACTTGCTTGT
>CAVDHG010000122.1:0-6411 GCA_963608725.1 Agathobacter rectalis
GGAGGCATGACGGTATTGGGTGGATTTGGTAGAGTGTTGATGTTTTTTCGTTTCATGAGATTCGGAGTTGGTATGCGTGCTTCCGGAATTGCGATTTTTGTTCTCCTTTTCCTCTTTGTTGGCTGTTCACCCGAGACGCCCGAAGGGCTAACCGCCAAGGCAGAGAAGGCGTATGCCTCCAAGGACTACCCGCGAGCGATTGCGGCATACGAGGCGTTGTTGCAAATTGTCGGCGAGGAGCCGACGGTTTACCGTAATCTCGCTTTGGCGGCGTATGGTGCGCAGGATACCACCGCGGCGCGTCAGGCGGCAGAGCACTGCATTGCGCTCACGAAGGATTCCGCGGAGGCGGACGCTTGTCGCGAATTGTTGGGCATGATTGCCGAGGACGCCAAGGCGTATGACGAGGCTATCAAGTATTATCGAGAGGCGGTCAATTCCACGGACGTTGCCTTGCGCGTGCGCGTGCTCTCGCGTCTGGCGCAAGTGTATACGCAGACGGGGCGGGCGGATGGTGCGTTAGGTTCGCTCCTGACGGCGTTGCTCGATGCCCCGCAGGATGCTCCCACGCTCTATAACCTGGGGCTTCTCTGCGTCCGCGAACCCCTTATGCTCCGTCGCGCCTCTTACGACTTCTTCAGTTTGGCGGTGCGTCTCCTTCCGGAGGGGAGTTCACAACTCCGCGATGCGCGAAACTGGTGCACGCGCTTGGAGAAGAACTTTGCCCGTTTGCAACAGGTGCCCCCGCTCGTTGGGAACAAGCAAGTCTGCCGTGAGGCGATGGCGCAAGCCAAGGAGAAGCAGAATAAACGCCAGTGGCGTGCCGCCGAGACGCTCCTCGACAAGGCGGTGAAGGCAGACCCGACCGACTTCAATGCCGCGCTCGCGCTCGGCAGAATGTGTGCAAAGAACAATCACCGCGAGGCGGCGTTGCAGGCGTATGGCAAGGCAATCGCGTTGCGCGAGGACTCTGTTGAGGCGCGTTCGGAAGCGGCGCAACTGGCTTACGACGCCAAGCAGTACACCGACGCCTTAAACTACCTGCGCCCGGCGATGGTGGCGCAGCGGCGGAACCGTTACCTCGCCGACCTCTTCATGCGGATTCTCACCGCCAAGCGGAAGTTACCCGATGCGCGTGTTTGGGGGGAGTACTACCTTCGCCTCAATCCCTCGGCTCCCGAGTCTTATAAGAAGTGGGTTCAGAGCTTGCCGGAGGCGTAAGCCATGATCGGGATCTCCAAGCTCTACATGGGGCAGGCGGAGGCGTCAGACCCGCTCCGGTATGGTCGGCGCAGTGCGGCTCTGCCGAGCCACTTGCTCCAGTTCTCGGCGGACAAGAAGCCGATCGTGGTGTGGAACGTTACGCAACGGTGCAACTTGAAGTGTCGGCACTGCTATGCTGCGGGCTGTCCGGACGTTTCGCAGGAGCTGACCACTGCAGAGGGGAAGCGTGCGCTGGAGGGCTTCGCGGAGTTTGGTTGCCCGGTGGTGCTCTTTTCCGGCGGGGAGCCATTCGTGCGCCCGGACATTCTGGCGCTGGCGGCGTATGCGCGCCAGTGCGGATTGCGCGTGGTCTTCTCAACGAATGGCACGCTGATTACGCGCCCCATCGCCGAGGCGATAAAGTCTATCGGCGTGAGCTACGTGGGAATTAGTATCGATGGCGTGGAGTCAACGCACGATGCCTTCCGGGGTCATGCGGGAGCCTATCAGCAGTCGTTGGCGGCTCTGCGCACCTGCCGGGATGCTGGTGTGAAGGTCGGGCTTCGCGTAACGTTGACGCGCTCGAACGCTCGGGAGCTTCCGGCGATCTTCCGTCTCATGCGCGAAGAGCGTATTCCGCGCATTTGCCTCTACCATCTTGTCTACACCGGGCGCGGAGCAGAGATCCGCTCAGAAGACCTGTCGCACGAAGAGACCCGAGCTGCGGTTGACGAGATTATCAATGAGACGAAGGCTTCCTTCGAGGCTGGGCACCCGCTTGAAGTGCTCACGGTCGACAACCACGCCGACGCGCCGTACCTCTGGATGCGGATGGTGCGCGAGGCGTCGCCTTCCGCAAGTGGCGTTCTAAAGCTCTTGCGGATGAATGGCGGGAATTCGTCGGGGAATGGGATCGCCTGCGTGTCGTGGGATGGGACGGTCTATCCCGATCAGTTCTGGCGGAGTAAACCCCTCGGAAACGTGCGCGAGGCGTCGTTCGGCGCAATCTGGGGGAATCCGCCCCCGGGCTCGCTCTTGGCAAGTTTGCGGGAGAAGGCTCGACACGTGAAGGGGCGGTGCGCGTCGTGTCGGTTCCTTGAGATTTGCGGGGGTAACTTCCGCGCCCGTGGGGAAGCCGCGACCGGCGACCCGTGGGGAGAAGACCCGGCGTGTTATCTCACCGATGAGGAGATCGCCGGAGTGTTGCCTCCGGATTCGCCGTGCCCCGCGAAGGGCGAGTCATGAACACCGTCACGCTGGCTATCCTGCTCGCGCTCCTCTTCTTTACGCTTCACGGTGCGTGGCGTGGGCTCTCGGGAGAACTGGCTCCGCTGGTCGGAATTATCGCTTGCTGTGGCGTGCTCGCCTTTACGTATGCGCCGTTGCGTGCCGGGTTTGTGCACCTCTTCCCCGGTGTGGAGTCGCAGGCGCACACCTTCTGGGCGGGGCTTTGCTCGGTCTTCCTCGGCGGTGGCGCATTCCTCCTGACTGCCGCGCTGGTTAAGCGGATAGGCATGTGGGTGCTCCCGCAACCCTTCAACGCCATTCTCGGCGGAGCGGTTGGGGCATTGAAGGTTATCCTACTGGTGGGGTTGATTGCCGGCGGAGTAAACGTCTTCCGCGACTGGGTGGACGGTCTAACCGAGCAAGCCGAGCGGAACCCTATCTCGGTGGCAGGCGTCCGCTTTTGGACGGATCAATTCCCCGTCTCGATTGCCACGCTCCTCTCTTCAGAAAGTTCTTCGGAAGAGCCTACCCCCGCGCACGCCACACCCGCCACTGCCCCGAGCAAGGAGGGCGCACATGGCGCACGTTGACGCCTCCATCCTCGCGGAGATTAAGGCGCGGATTGATCTCGCCGACCTCATCAGTGAGTACGGCATCGACCTCCATCGGACGGGGAGCTCGGCGAAGGCGTGCTGTCCCTTCCACACGGAGAAAACGCCGTCCTTCCACGTCAATTCCGAGAAGGGGTTTTACAAGTGCTTCGGTTGTGGCGAGGGTGGCGACGCTTTCACGTTCGTCCAGAAGTACGAAGGCATTCCCTTTATCGAGGCTCTGCGCAAACTTGCCGAGCGAGCGGGCGTCAAGCTGGACGAGACCTACGACCCGCAGTCTAAGATTCGCGCGCGCCTCTACCAGATTAACGCCGAGGTCGCGCAGTTCTACCGGCGGTGCCTCCTAAAAACCCGCGAGGCGGAAGAGGCGCGTGCGTACTTGGAGAAGCGCGACCTCGCCGGAGAGATTGCCGAACGCTTCGCCATCGGTTATGCGCCCCTCAAGCATGGCGCGTTGCTGGAGTGGGCGGAGCGTCATGCCTTCTCGCCCGAGGAGTTGGTGGCGTCCGGACTTCTCGCTCCGCCCCGCGCCGAAGGCGGAGACTACTACGACCGCTTCCGGGGGAGAATCGTCTTCCCGATCTGCGACGTGCAGGGGCGCGTCATCGCCTTCTCCTGTCGCCTGCTCCGCGAATCTAAGCACACGGGGAAATACGTCAACAGCCCTGAAACGGCAATCTTTAAGAAGTCCAACACGCTCTACGCCCTTCACCTTGCGCGAAGCCACATCTCCAAAGCGGTGCCACGGCGCGCCATCGTGTGCGAGGGGCAGATCGACGTCATCCGATGCCACGCGTGCGGGTTCGAGGTTGCGGTCGCCTCGCAGGGGACGGCGTTTACTGCCGAACACGTCGCGCTCCTGAAGCGGTATGCCGACACTGCTGACCTCGTCTTCGATGGCGACGGCGCGGGGACGAAGGCGGCGTTGCGGACGATGGGGCTCTTCTTGTCTGCCGGGATGCCGGTGCGCATTGCTACGCTCCCCGCCGGCGAGGATCCCGATTCGCTCTTGCGCACGCAAGGCGCGTCTGCGTTTCGCTCGTGCTTGGATGGCGCGGAAGACCCCGCCCCATACCTCGTGAAAAGTCTTCGCGCTCAAGAAGCCTCCCCGGACGCCATGGACGCCACGATGCGGATAGCCAAAACCGCCGTCTCCGTGGTGGTCGATTGTCCGGAGCCGGTGTTGACGGCGCGCTTCTTGCAAGACGTCGCCTCCGCGCTTCACCTCCCTGTTGAGACGTTGCAGCACGACTTGGACGCCCTTCGCGCAGACGCCGAGCTGGCGGCGAAGCGACGCGAAGCCTTCCAAGCCAAGCAGGCAGAAGAGCATCCGCGCACCCGTGCTCCCGAGAGTGTGGACGATGCATCTCCCTTTATCGATACCGTCTCGGATGGAGAGTGGGTGAGCGAGGATGCGCTGGTGGATGAGCCGGACGAGGCTCCCGTGCGCGTCCCTTCGTTGGGTGAACTGGAGACGTCGCAGAATCTGGCGGAAGCCCTCTGCGAATTGCTCGTTCACCACTTTGCCGACGCCGGTGTGATGGATTGCCTCATCCGCCACCTCCCGCAAGTCTTCGTTCATGCGCCCTTTGCGAGCAAACTCTACGGTCTTGCCGTTACGGCGTCGCTCGCGGGTCAGCGCGTCCTTGAGCCTCCGAAAGACGACCCTGCCTTTGCCGAGACGCTCGCTCGCCTTGCGCTCACGCCCGACCGCATCTCTGCCGATTCTGAATTGACGCCCCTTACCTTCGCGCAGGACCTTGTGCGCAACTACTGGCTCGCCGAGTACGACCAGCGCAGTCGCGCACTCCCCGAGACGTCGATGGAAGCCTACGAGATGAAGCTTTCGCGCAAACGCCTGCAAGCTCTTTCCTGGCAAGAGGCAGAGCCTTTCATGGACGCTCTCCATCCCACGTGGTCGATCGTCGCCGAAGCGGTTAAGCCCTCAGCTTCCGCAGAGCCGGAACCACAAACGCCGGAACCCGACGCCGAGCCTTCCGAGGAAGAGGTTGTTGCGCCCACGCCTCCCCCGATTCCTAGCCCGGCACCCCAAGAAGGTGGCGACATCTTTGACGCCTTATGAGCGACACCTCCGCAAACGCCGAGTTGAGCATTCCTGCCATCCTGCGCCGGATCGAGCAGTGGGGGCTTGCGCGTTGCCCCGAACGCGAGCTCTCGCGCCTTGAGCCCGCCGTCGAAAAACTCTCCCAGCACTTCACCACCGAGCGTCCCGAGCAGTTCACCTGCTACCTCGATGACCCGGACGCGCTTACCGCTTATGCCCTTTTCTTCGCTCCTCAGACCGTGGTGCGCACCCATGCCGCGCTGACGGGTATTCTCAATCGCCTCCCGGATTTCCCGAAGCGTCCACTTCGCATTTTGGATCTGGGCTGTGGCATTGGCTCCGGAGCAATGGCGGCGAGACTTCTTGCGCGTGAGCGAACCGGCTTCGAGCCATCCATGACGTGCGTAGATTGGTCGGCAGAGGCTCTGCGCGTGGCGCAAACGTTCCTGCCCTCTGCCACCATGGCTCAGGCGGACATCCGCTCCTTTACCCCACAGGGCGAGTACGACCTCATCCTCGCCTCCTTCGCTCTCAACGAAATCTTCACGACCTCGGCGGAGATGCAAGATGCGCTCCGGCGTTATCTCGGAGCCTTGTCGCCGGATGCGCCGTCCTTCCTGCTCCTCCTTGAACCCGCCGACCGTTCAACGACGCCTCGCCTTCACGCCCTGCGCACGGCGTTCCCCGAGTGCCCCGTCTATGCGCCCTGCCCGCACAATTGCGCCTGCCCGATGGTGGCGACTCGCGACGGCATTTGCCACGACGTGCGCACCTTCAAGCCCGGACGCCCCACAATCCTGCTAAATCGTCGCCTCCATCGGACAATTTCGGACGTCAAGTTCTCCCTTTTGGCACTGGGGCGACGGGGTGGCGAACCGGCGAAGGGAATGAACGACGCCGAGTTTCTGCGTCTTGTGGGCCCCGTTGACAAGGCGCGAGGACTCCTTATCTGCCGGGCGTGTATGGGCGACGGCAAACTCCGCAAGGTGCAGATCCCGACCTCGGCTCTGACGCCCGAGCGCAAACACGCCTTGATTCGACGCGAACGTGGCGACTGCGCCTGGCTTGCCGGCTCTCTTGAATATCGTAAACAATTGGAAAACGGAACCATTCAGCGCACGGCTGACCTCCTCTTTACGGACGAAACGCCCCCCGAAGTCTCCGACTCCCTCGACGACACCTTCCGCTTCTCCCTCTAACCGCCCATTTCCCCACCTCCTCTCCTTCCCTCCAATCATCCCCCCGCAACCGAGATTGGGGAGTCTCCGCACCGCGATCGGGTCAATCTCGGTGCGGACAGACCCC
>CAVDHG010000123.1:0-6290 GCA_963608725.1 Agathobacter rectalis
AGTGCTAGAAAAGTGGCGGAGAGGGAGGGATTCGAACCCTCGGAGCCCCTTGCGGAACTCGGCGATTTAGCAAACCGCTGCCTTCGGCCACTCGGCCACCTCTCCAATTGTCTCCCAATATGAGAAACGTTTCGGTTGATGATATCAAAGACGTAATCGTCCCGTCAAGGTAAGGAGGTTCGACCTAAAATCTGGTATCATACTTAGGTTACGGAGATGGCACGGTGCGGGGAACGCATTGTTGCGCATCTTCAACCCTTCTCTCCCGCGAAAGGACGGTTTTCTTATGCGCGTTTTGATGATTGGTGCCGGTGGCGTTGGACATGTGGTGGCGCACAAGCTTGCCCAAGTGCCGGAGGTGTTTACGCATATCCTGCTAGCGTCTCGGACGAAGGCGAAAGTCGATGCGCTGGCGGCGGAACTGCCCCGCCCCGTTGAAACAGCGCAAGTGGACGCCGACGATGTTCCCGCTCTCGTTGCGCTCATCCGTTCCTTCAAGCCTGACCTCGTGATGAACATTGCGCTTCCCTATCAGGATCTCCACATCATGGACGCCTGTTTGGAAGCGGGGTGCGACTATCTGGACACGGCGAACTACGAGCCGTTGGACACGGCGAAGTTCGAGTACAAGTGGCAGTGGGCGTATCAGGAGCGGTTCAAGGCGGCGGGCAGGATGGCGTTGCTCGGCTCCGGCTTCGATCCGGGAGTCAGCTCGGTCTTCTGCACGTACATTCAGAAGCACTACATCCCCCACATCCAGCAGATTGACATTATCGACTGCAACGCCGGGAGCAACGGGCACCCCTTCGCGACGAACTTCAATCCGGAAATCAACATCCGCGAAGTCTCTGCCAAGGGGCGGTACTGGGAGCGCGACCGGGGCTTCGTCGAGACCGAACCGCTCTCCGTGAAGCAACCCTTTGAGATGCCCGAAGGACTCGGCACGCTCAACACGTACCTCATGTACCACGAGGAGTTGGAATCGCTCGCCAAGTTTATCCCCGGGTTGGAGCGTGCGCGCTTCTGGATGAGCTTCTCCGACAACTATCTCAAGCACCTCGACGTCCTTCGCAACGTGGGCATGACGCGGATTGACCCCGTCTCCTACCAAGGGCATGAGATTGTCCCCATCCAATTCCTGAAGGCTCTTCTGCCCGACCCTGCGACGTTGGGTCCAGTAACGACGGGGAAGACGTGCATTGGCTGTCAGGCTCGCGGGCTTGACGCCGAGGGTAAGCCGAAGACCGTTTACATCTACAACATCTGCGACCATCAGGCGTGTTACCGGGAAGTCCGCTCGCAAGCCATCAGCTACACCACCGGCGTTCCGGCGATGATCGGAGCGAAAATGATGCTCACCGGGAAGTGGCGTGGCGCGGGCGTCTATAACATGGAGCAGTTCGACCCCGATCCCTTCATGGAAGATCTGCCGCGGTACGGTCTGCCCTGGAAGGTCATCGAGGGCGAAGTCTTCCACCATGAGTGAAAGCGAACAATCCGTTTGCGCATCCGCTCAAGCCTTGCAGGAGTCCCTGCGCAAGGCGAAGCAGTCTTCGCGCCAATTGTCGCTTCTCTCGGATAAGGCGCGTCAGGAGGTGCTCGCAAGTCTCGCCAAGGCGTTGCGCGAGAACGTTGCGCCACTGCTCCAAGCCAACGCGCAGGATTTGACTACGCTCCCGGGAGACGATCCGCGTCGCGATCGCCTACTCCTCACACCCGAGCGCATCCACGCGATGGCGCAGGCGGTGGAACACGTCGCGACACTGCCGGACATTCTCTGGGAGGTGCTTGAAGAGCGAACGATGCCTAGCGGGATTCATCTGCGCCGTGTGCGCGTGCCGTTAGGCGTTGTGGGGTGTATCTACGAGGCGCGCCCGAACGTAACCACCGATATTGCCGCGCTTTGCCTGCGCACGGGAAACGTTGCCGTTCTCAAGGGAGGCAAGGAAGTGGCAGAGACGCAACGCGTCTTGGCGCGACTCTTCGCCGATGTGTTGCAGGCGCAAGGTCTTCCTGCAGGAGCCATCACCCTTCTTCCGCCCACGCACGAAGCGGCGGAAGCCTTGATGACGGCGGAAGGTTTCGTTGATGCGCTCATCCCTCGTGGCAGTGCGAGACTCATCCGCGCCGTCCGTGAGAAAGCCCGCGTGCCCGTGATTGAAACGGGAGCCGGCGTATGCCACACTTACGTCCACGAGGATGCCGATCTTGCGCTCGCAGCGCGAGTCATCGCCAACGCAAAAACGCGTCGCGTATCCGTTTGCAACGCCTTGGACACCGTGCTTGTCCATCGAGCACTGGAGTCGCGCCTTGAAGAACTGCTCCGCCCCTGTCGCGAGAAAGGTGTCGCCCTCCACGACGAGCCGGAAGCATGGGGACGCGAGTGGCTTTCGCTCAACCTCTCCGTGCGGATTGTCGACTCCTTGGATGGTGCACTCGAGCACATCGCCCGCTACGGTTCCGGGCACAGCGAAGCTATCATCACACGTTCCTCCGCCATCGCCGAACGCTTCCAGCGCGAGGTTGACGCTGCTTGCGTCTATGTAAACACCTCCACCGCTTTTACCGATGGAGGCGAGTTCGGGCTTGGCGCGGAGGTCGGCATCTCCACGCAGAAACTGCACGCCCGCGGCCCCATGGGCTTAGCTGCCCTAACCACCTATAAGTGGCTCATCACGAGCGACGGAGCCATCCGCCAGCCATGACCGATCTCGCCGAAAAGAAGCGTGCGCTCCGCGCCGAAATGAAAGCCCGGCGTGCCGAGCGAACGCCTGAGGAAGTCCGCGCCGTGCAGGAGGTTACGCCTGCGCTCCTCTTCAGCCCGCGTGCGCTCAACCTGCTTGCCAAGTATCGCACGTTCGCTTCCTACCTCTCTGCCGGGGACGAGTTCCCAACCCGCGACCTGCACGACCAGCTCTTCCTCGCGCAAGCCATCGTGAGCGTCCCGCGCTTCTTTAATAATACGAAGGTTTACAACTGGGCAGAGCTTACCCCTTTTACGCTCCTGCGGGAAGGTCCCCACCGGATCCTCGAGCCTGCGCCCCCGGTGCTCTTCCCGCGCAGTGCCATTGAGGTGGTGCTGACGCCCGGGCTCGCCTTCGACGTCCTCGGCAACCGCTTGGGTTACGGCGCGGGAGTCTACGACCGCCTCCTCGCACAGTTGCGCCCGAACATCGTCCGAATCGGATTGGCGTTCGACTTCCAAGTCTTTCGCGACGAACTTCCGCACGAGCCCCACGACATTCCGATGACCTACATCGTTACGGAGAGTCAGTGGATTGACTGCCACCAAGCGCGAGCCATGAGGAGGAGCCGAAATGCCTAGCATCGCCATCGTCGGAGCCGGACACGCCGGAGTCGAAGCTGCCTTTACCCTTGCGAAGGCGGGGTGCGCCGTAACGCTCTGGAGCAACGAAGCCTTCCTCCCTTACTCGCGTCCGCGCTTGATCGCCGTTGCCTTCTCCGGTGTGGCACCCGAAAAGCTCGCTCTCAAACCCGAGAGCTCCTACCGCGAAGCCGGAATCACCCTCGTTCACGAACCCGTTACAACCCTTGACCGCGCCTCGTGTGCCGTCAATGGGCAGGTGTTCGACGGCATCATCCTCGCGCAAGGGGCGCGACCCGTCCGCCCGCCCTTCGCCGGTGAAGGCGCGCAACGCGTCCGCACGCTGTGGTCGATGGAAGAGGCGCGTCAATTGGCAGACGTGGCACGCCCCGGCAAGAAGCTCACCGTAATCGGGGGCGGGGTGCTGGGGCTTGAAGCAGCCGTGCGAGCCGCGGACGCCTCCCTCGCTGTTACCGTCATTGAAGCAGCTCCACACGTTCTCGGAGGTCGGCTCGGTGACGCTGGAGAGGCGTGTCTGCTATCCGCCCTTGCCGAAAAGGGGATTCGCGTGGTGCGAGGCAACGGCGTCGCAGAAGTCCTCCCCGGAGGTGTCAAGCTCGCCGATGGCACCGTGCTTGCCGATGACCTCCTGCTCTGCGCCATCGGTGCCCGCGCCAACACGCGCCTCGCCGAGGATGCAGGGTTCCCGAGCGAGCAAGGTCTGCGCACAGGGCTTGACCTCTCCCTCGCGCCGCGCATCTATGCTGCCGGGGACATCGCCCGCCCCACATCCGCTCCGCCTGTCTGCGCCGCGCTCCGTGCGCAGAGGATGGGAGCCTTTGCCGCGCAGAACCTCCTTGCCGAATTGCAGGGGCGCAACACGACGCCGTGGGAGGAGCCTCGCTTGCCCCTCATGATGAAAGTCGGCAACGTGGAGCTGTACTTGCTTGGTGACTGCACTTCGCCCGACCTCTCCGCCCGACGGATAGACGATGGTCGCGACCCGCGCATCCTCCAAGAAGTTCTCTTCCGCGAGGAGTCGCCCGTTGGGCTTCGCTTCATCGGCGCACGCACCGGGTTCGGCGAATGGGAGGCGCGTCTTGCCCGCTGAACGCTTCACGGTGCAACTGCTGGGCACGGGGACATCCGTCGGCGTCCCTATGATCGGGTGCCACTGCCCCGTGTGCACCAGCTCTGACCCGCACGATCGTCGCCTCCGCGCCTCCGCCTACGTTACCCTCGGCGAGCACGCGCTTTTGCTCGACGCCGGTCCCGACCTCCGTGAGCAGTGCCTGAAATGGGGCGTCCCCCGCGTTGACGCCGTCTTCATCACCCACCTCCATGCCGACCACGTCTTCGGCTTCGACGACATCCGCCGCTTCAACACCTTGCAGGGCAATCAGGTCATCCCCTGCTTTGCCGGTGCCGAGACGATTGCGGGGCTCCGCCGAATCTTCCCTTACATCTCTTCCACGCCCAACCCGCAAGGGCTATACCGCCCGCTGATCACCTTCACGCCGGTCGCCTCCGCCTTTGACGCGATCGGTGCCCGCCTCACGCCTCTCCCGGTTCAGCACGGCTCGCTGGAGACCTTCGGGCTACGCATCGACTTCGCCGGGCACGCCTTCGCCTATATTCCGGATGTTCACTCGATCCCGGACGCAACCCTCGCTCTCCTAACCGACCTCGATCTCCTCGTCCTCAACTGCCTGCGATCGCGTCCGCACCCCACGCATCTCACCCTCGCGCAAGCGTTGGACTACGCCTCGCGCATTGGTGCTCGCGAGACGCTCTTCACGCATCTTTCGCATGACGCCCTCCACGCCGAGCTTTCGTCCACCCTCCCGCCGGGCGTGCACCTCGGGTACGACGGGCTTACGCGCACCCTCTCCTGATTTCCCATGACGCCCGAACTCCTTGCGCCCGCCGGCTCCTTCTCCGCTGCCATCGCCGCCTTCACCTACGGCGCGGACGCCGTTTACCTCGGGCTTAACCGCTTCTCCGCCCGTGCCGACGCCACGAACTTCTCCCCCGAGGAACTGGAGCAACTCGTTGCCTATGCCCGAAACTTGCCTCGTCCGCGCAAGGTCTACGTTACGCTCAATACCCTTCTGGAGAGCCACGAGTTCGATTCGTTGTCGGAACCCCTCGCGCTTTTGGAGCGGTTGGGCGTCGATGGCGTTATCGTGCAGGATCTGGGGTTAGCCTCCTACATTCGCCGAGCCTTCCCCACGCTCCCCCTCCACGCTTCGACGCAACTGGCGTGCACCTCCACAGCCGGAGCGCGTGCCCTCAAGGCTCTCGGCTTCTCGCGTGTTGTAACGGCGCGTGAGCTGACGTTGCGCGACGCCTCGGAGATCGGCACCCGCGCCGGAATCGAGATCGAGGTCTTCATCCACGGCGCGTTGTGCTACAGCATTAGCGGACTTTGCCTCTTCTCCTCCCTCACCACCGGGCGGAGCGGAAACCGTGGCAGATGCGCTTACTGTTGCCGTCAAAGCTTCAACGCGCCTTCGCCCTGTCACCCCTTCTCCATGCGCGACCTCGCCCTCATGGAGCAAGGCAAGCTCCTGCGCCAACTCCCGCTTGCCTCGCTCAAGATCGAAGGGCGCATGAAGAACCCGCTCTACGTCGCTGCCGTAACCGACCTCTATCGGCACGTCCTCGACAACGATCTCTCGCCCGAGGCTCTCGCCCGCAAGGCGGAGGATCTGCGCACCATCTTTTCGCGTCCGTGGAGTTCCCTCTACGCGCTCGATCCGCACGCCACGCCCGAGACTATCATTGACCCACTCTGCGCCGGACACCGTGGCACGCCCATCGGCACCGTCCGCCGTGTTTGGCGCGACACCGATGGCGTCCGCTGGCTCTCCTTTACCACCTCCCGCGCTCTAGAGCGACACGATGGCTTGCAGGTCGACTTGCCGGGGCGCCCCGTCGGCTTCCCCGTTGACCGCCTGCGCGA
>CAVDHG010000124.1:0-6242 GCA_963608725.1 Agathobacter rectalis
GCCCGCCAAGCTCCCCTAACCCCAACCTCCAAACCACCCCCTCTCCCCAATCCCCCCGCAACCGCGTTTGGGGTCTCTCCGCACCGCGTTTGACCCAAACGCGAACCGGACTCGCCTCGATCGCGGTTCGGACACCCCTCTTTTTGCCCTCTTTTACATTTTTGTAAAAGTGCTCTTTTCCCACCCCCTTGAACCGAGATTGGGGAGTGTCCGCACCGAGATTGGGTCAAACGCGGTGCGGAGACACCTCGAACGCGGTTGCGGGGGGATTTGGAAAAAGGGGTAAAAAAGAGCGAGCTTGCGCTTCGAGGGTTCGGGGGCGCAAGCTCGGGGGTTTGGGTTGATATTGTAATGAGATAGTGGCGAATTACGCCTTTTGGGCAGGGAGGAAGCGCGTGCAGGGGGTATCCGCCCCGGAAACGACCGAGTCGAGGATCCCATGGCGTAACCCGCTGGCGATTACGGCGGTTATGCCGTCGCGGGCGGCGGTCATCGCGGTACGCAGCTTGGTTTCCATCCCGCCACGCCCGGCGGAGGTCTTGGCGTCTGCCACGTAATGCGAGAGATCCTCGGAGGGGGAGACTTCGCGGATGAGGTGGGCGGTGGGGGAAGCCGGGTCGCCATCGTAAAGTCCGTCAACGGAGGTGAGGAGGACGAGCAAATCGGCATCGATGAGGTGCGCGATCAAACCCGCCAGCTCGTCATTATCCGTAAACATATACGCTTCAACGCTCTTCACCTGCTCCGCGCTCACCGGGTCGTTCTCATTCACCACCGGCACGATGCCGTAGGCGAAGAACGCTTGGATGCACTGGCGGATATTCGCGGCGTTCTGCGCGGTGGCAAAGTCGGCACGCGTGAGGAGGATTTGCCCGGCGTCGAGTCCATTTGCCGCGAAGAGTGTGCGGTAGGTGCCCACCAGGATGGATTGCCCCACGGCACTTAAGACCTGACGGCGAGCGACGCGGTCAACGGTTGGGGGGAGCGAAACTTGCGCTTTTCCGGTGGCGACGGCACCGGAGGAGACGAGGAGAACCTGATGCCCGGCAGTGCAAAGAGCCGAGACTTCGTCGGTCAATTCCGCCATGCGGGCAATGCTGAGGCGACCGTCCGGGCGCACGAGGACGTTGGAGCCGAGTTTGACAACGATGCGCATCTTACTTCTCCGGGAGGGAGGCGAGCAGCCCCTGCACTACCGCGCCGGTAAAGCCCTGCGCTTCCATAACGTTTAAGCCCCGAATGGTCAGCCCGCCGGGCGTGCACACGCGGTCGACCTCCGTCTCGGGGTGGTTCCCGGAGCGGAGCACCAACGCTGCCGCGCCCATCATCACCTGCGCAAAGATGTCGCCGGCGAGCTTCGCGGGGATCCCCATCTGAAGCCCCGCAGCCTGCCCGGCGCGGAGGAAACGCAGCGCGTGCGCAATGCCACAACCGGAGAGCGCAGTAATCGCGTCGAAGCGTTCCTCCGGGAAGACGAATGCCAGCCCCACGCGCTCCAGAAGTCCCTGCGCCGACTTCAAGCCCTCCTCGGTCTCCGCGGCAAGAGCCGTAACCCCTTCGCAGAGGGCGAGGGCAGTGTTGGGCATGGCGCGGACGAGCTTGACGCCATGGCGCGCCCGCCCCAAATCCTCGCGCAAGTCCGCAAGCGTTACCCCGGCAACGACGGAGATCACGGTCGCGCCCGGCATGATGGCACGCGCCAAAGGCTGGAGCACTGCGCTCACGAGGTGCGGCTTCACGGCGAGGAAGACGAACTCGGCGTCTGCCACGGCTTCTTCGTTGGAAGTGGTTGACCTAAAGCCCTTCTGTTCAAGCTCCGGCGGGAGCCCGGGATGCGGGTGGGCAAAGAGGATCTCCTCAGGCTTCACCACCCCAGCGCGTGCCAGCCCGGTGGCAATGGCTCCGCCCATATTCCCTGCGCCGATAATCGCAATCTTCATGTTCCATAGTCCTTTCAAGAATCGTTAATATAGCATAGCACAACCGGCGTGATTCCCCCAAAAGAAACGCCCCCGGCGAGGAGACCTCGCCGGGGGCGCAAACTGCCGGAGTGGGGGAATTAGTCGAAGAGACCTTTAATCCCCTCGCCCAAATTCTTGACGCCGCCTTCCATCTTGTCGATGCCAGCTCCGATGCCCTTCTCCGAGACATCGATCGCCTTCTGCACGGGCACGAAGACGCCTTTAATGCGTTCTTGCAGGGTGCGGTTGTCCACGTTGTGGAGGGTCATCGGAGGCAACGGAATCGGAATCGTCATGAACTTCCGGATGGAGACGCTATTGTCCTCGAAGTGAACGTAAGCCAGGCGGACGGCTTTGGTCTTCTTCTCGACCTCTTCCTCGCTTGCCTCTTCCACTTCTTCCTGCGCCTCTTCGGTGGCTTCCTCAGCCTCTTCCTTCTCTACGCCCATCTGCGTGAGGAGGGCGGCGACGTTGTTGGTGTCCAAGTCGAAGGCGTAGAGCACGCGAAGCCCAGTCAGCTGGACGGAGTCAATGCACAGCTCCTTGAAGAAGAGCGTGCGCATCCCGACGTCCAGCTCCAGCTTGCCGATCTTGGCGAGGGGCACTTCGCCGTAGACATCCGGCTTCGCTTCGACGAACGCCTTAGGGTTGTCCACCTGCAAGCCCTCTATGCACACGTATCCGCCGAGCGGGAGGATGACGCACCGCTCAATCGTGAGGGGCAAACCGAAGGCGCGGGCAACCGGCACGCCCACGTACTTCACCGTCGGTCCAAGCCCGCCCACAAGGATAAAGGCAATTAACGCGCCCAAGATCCACGCCACGACGATCACGGGCTTACGAATCACTTTCCACAGTTTCTGGTACCACTTCATCGAACAGGTCTCCTCTGTAAGTAAGAATAGTGTAGCACAGTTTAGAGCGTCGTAACGAGCAGTTTCGCCGGTTGCAGGGGCTGGAGCGAGACCGTCTGCCGGGGTGGCACCAGGACCGTGTCGCCCGGGAAGAGCGTCAGCGGGTGCGGACCCGAGTGCCCGAGGGACACCTTTCCGGAGGCGCAGGAGAGCACCATGAAGCTCTGCTCGGTGGTGTGGAGCGTGCGCGAGCGCGTCGGGTGCAAGGTTGCAAACGCGAAGACCGGCGTCTTGAGTCGCGGAACCATGTCTCGCCCCGGGCGTTCACTCGGCGCGGGGAGCCTTTGCGCCTCCAACTCCAGACGCGCCACGCTCCGCGCTTCGGCAAGGGCAACCGGGCGCGACCGCCCCCAATCGTAGATCCGGTAAGCGGCGTCGCTCGCCTGCTGGACTTCATAAATGAGGTTCCCTGCGCCGACGGCGTGGACAATTCCCGGCGGAAGATCCAAGACGTCGCCTGCCGTAACCTCCCAAGCGCGCAGGTGCTCGACGAGCGCATCAAAGTCCGCTCCGGGTTCGACGCCTGCCCACACCTTCGCGCCGGGCTCCGCTTCCAGGACATACCACATCTCGCGCTTCGGGCGGACGCCTCGGGCGCGAGAGGCTTCGGCATCCGGGTGCACCTGCACTGAGAGCGCGTCATGCGCATCGAGGATTTTAATCAGCAGGGGGAAGACCTCCGGCTCGGGTGCTTTATGACCCGTCAATTCCCACCCGAAGGTCTGCGCAAGCGTGCTCAGCGCGATACCTTCAAAGGCTCCGTTCTGCACGATCGACTCCGTCCCGGGCAGAGCCGAAAGCTCCCAACTCTCCGCGCAGTGCCGCGGCGTGCCTGCGCGGTTGTAGTGGCGGGCAATGGCGTCTCCGCCCCAAGGAGCCGTGCGGTAGACAGGGTGAAACTGCAAGGGATACAGCGCGTGCGTCTTCACGTCTCTTTGCCTCTATAACGCGGAAAGGGTCGGCTTGGCTTGGCAGTGTGCCACCAGGCGTTCGGCACGCTCAACGAGTTCCTCGAAGGGAGCCGCCCCCTCCGCGAGGCACGCCTCAATCACTGCGGCAATCCGATCTGCCGAGAGCTTTCCGGCAAGAAACGCCTTCACCGCCACCTCGTTGGCAAGCGTCAACACCGGGTGCGTCCACGCGCCCAAAGGCAACGCCTCCATCACAAGACGCAAACACGGGAACCGCGTCAGGTCGGGTTCGGCGAACTCCAGCCCCTGCATCTGCGCGAGCGTCATGGCGGGCACGGGTGAATGCCCGGCGCGTTCGGGCCACGTGAGGGCAAATTGAATGGGCAACGCCATGTCCGGCTGGGCGAGCTGCGCCATCAACGCGCCGTCTTTGAACTGGACGAACGAGTGCACAATGCTCTGCGGGTGAACCCACACGTGCAGTTGCTCGGGCGTGAGCGCGAAGAGGTGCAGGGCTTCGATCAGCTCCAAGCCCTTGTTCATCATCGTGGCGGAGTCTACCGTTACCTTCGGCCCCATCTGCCAGCGCGGATGCTTGAGAGCCATCTCTGGTGTAATCTGCGCCCAGTCAATCGTCTTTTCGCGGAAGAAGGGTCCACCGCTCGCCGTCAGGATCACCTGCTCGACGCGCTCTTCGGCTGGTGCTTCGTCCGCGCCCACGCGCACACACGCCGGCGCAAAGGCTTCACTTTGCAGGCACTGAAAGACCGCCGAGTGCTCCGAGTCGAGCGGGAGAAGTCGCACCCCTTTTTCCGCTCGCAGGCGCATAATCTCCTCGCCTGCCATGACGAGCACTTCCTTCGTGGCGAGCGCGACGTCGTGCCCGGCTTTAATCGCAGCGACCGTCGGCGCATAGCCCGCCATTCCGGCAATCGCCATCACCACCACGTCCGCTTCCGGCAAGGATGCCAGCTCGCACAACGCTTCCTCGCCCCACGGTATGCCCGCCTCGTTCGCCTGCGCCAAAGCCAGATGGCGCACGTTGAACTTCCGCCCCAGCTCTTGCAACTTTTCGGCATCGCGCCCCGCCGCCAGCCCGACCACTTCGAAGCGATCCGGGTGCGACGCCACCACGCGCAACGTGCTCGAACCGATCGAACCCGTCGCCCCAAGAATGACCAATCGTTTCATGCGCTCTGCGCCTTAAATCTGTGGCACAACGAAGAGGAGGAAGTACGCCACCCCCGGCACGAAGATCACGCTGTCAAAGGTGTCGAAGAAGCCTCCCATCGCCGGGAAGAGAGCCGAGGAATCCTTAACCCCGCACTGCCGTTTGAAGAGGGATTCGAGCAGATCCCCGCAAATCCCAACCGCCACCAGAATCGCCACGACCGCGAAGAACCACACCGTTGAGCCCCCCGAATCGGTCAGTAGGCGCACCAATTCCAGGACGTGCGCCTTGGGGAAAAGGTGCGCACAGGCAACCACAAGTGCCGTTGCGCTCAAGGAGAAAGCGAATCCGCCAGCCGTCCCCTCCCAACTCTTCCCCGGCGAGAGGCGCGGGCTCATCTTGTGTTTCCCGAACGCCGTCCCGATAAAATACCCGCCCGTATCGCAAAGTTTGGTGATGAGAACCAGGAAGAAGGCAAAGAAGACCCCCGCCGAGAGGGAACCGAGCCTTGCGCCAATCCAGAGGAAGGGGATAAAGAAGGAGAGCGAAACCGGGACGTAGAGGAAGGCAGTAACCGTTAAGGACGCCGTCTCCATCGGCTTTCCGAATCGCGCATCGAGGAGCACCCGGAAGAAGAGCGCGACAATCAGAACAACCAGCAACCCCAAGAGCAAACTCTGCCCCGGCGCATAACACCCCGCGCCGGAGAGGTAGACCGCGCCGAACCACACCGCCGTGGCAACGGCAAGCTCCCCGAAGGGCAACGCGTACCCCACCTTTTTGAGCATGGCACACAGTTCATAGAGGCAAACCCCCGCCGAAAGAGCCAAAATCCCTGCCAATATATAAGGGGGAAGTGCAAAAATGGCGATCAACCAGACCGCCGCCACTGCCAAACCGCAACATACACGCTTCTTCGACGCCATTTTCCTGCCTCCGAAACCGTCTTCTCCGTTAGCATACCAAAACCTCCCGCCCTCCGCCACACCCTCCTCCCCAAATTCCCCCCGTAACCGAGTTTCCCCTCCCTCCGCACCGCGTTCGACCCAAACGCGGTGCGGAGAGACCCCAAACTCGGTTGCGGGGCAGTTTTCGGGAGAAGCCCCGGCGGTTTTGCATAAGTGCTTGAGTTTTCGACGCCCGATTCGCGCCTTTTTCGCGATAAGGGCTTACAGGGGAAAGGGATGTGCCGAAAAAGGACAGAGTAGGGGGCGGGGAGGGGTGTATTTTGAACCTAAAAAGAGGGGTCTCCGCACCGCGATCGAGGTGAGTCCGGTTCGCGTTT
>CAVDHG010000125.1:0-6103 GCA_963608725.1 Agathobacter rectalis
TTCATAACTCCCTCTGAACCGAGTTTGGGGTCTGTCCGCACCGCGATTGACCCGAACGCGGTGCGGAGACTCCCCGATCTCGGTTGCGGGAGGTGGGGAGAGGGTGGGTTTGAAGCGGGGGGTGGGGATGTAATATAATAGTTGGAATAATGTCCCTTTCGGGAAGGAGTAGCAGTTATGGCAGAGCAAGTCCGGGTCCGTTTCGCGCCATCGCCGACGGGCAAGGTGCATATCGGCAACATCCGAGCAGCGATTTTCAATTGGCTCTATGCCCGCCACGTCGGGGGCGAGTTCCTCTTGCGCGTGGAAGATACGGATTTGGAGCGTTCGACGCCCGAAGCCATCCAGACGCTTCTGGACTGCATGGCATGGTTGGGGCTGGACTACGATGGCGAAGTGCTCTACCAAACCAGCCAGCGTAAGCACCACCTCGAAGTCGCCGAAGAACTCCTCGCGAAAGGTTTCGCCTACAAGGAGAACAAGGGCGGTCAGGGCGAGTGCGTCATCTTCAAGATGCCGAAGGAGGGCGTGATCGAATACGACGACCTCGTCAAGGGGCACATGAAGAAGAAGGCGAAGGACACGCAGGACTTCGTCATCGTCCGCTCCGACGGCTCGCCCGTCTTCCACCTCGCCAACGTCCTCGACGACATCACCCAAGGGGTTACGCACATCATCCGCGGCGATGACCACGTTGAGAACACCTTTAAGCACATCATGCTCTTCAAGGCACTCGGCGCGCCGATTCCGCAGTATGCCCACCTGCCCATGATCGTCAACAACGCCGGCAAGCCTTACTCCAAGCGCGATGGCTCGGCGTTCGTGGGCGAGTTCCGTGAGCTGGGTTACCTGCCCGAGACGCTCTTTAACTTCCTCGCGCTCCTGGGTTGGGCACCGGGCGACGACCGCGAAATCATGTCCCGCGCCGAGATGGTCGAGGCGTTCGACTTCGCGCACTGCAAAGCCTCGCCCGCCCGCTTCGACATGAAGAAGCTCACCTGGATGAACGGCGAGTACATTGCCCGTCAGCCCCGCGCCGACTTCGTCAAGGCTTTCGACGCCCGTCTCGCTGCGTCCGGTCTCCCCCTCGAACCGCTCAACGGTCACCGCGACGAGATGCTCGACCAGATCCAGCCCCGCACCAAAACCTACGCCGACATCCCCGGCAACTGCCTGTGGTTCTATAGCGAAGAGTATCCCTTCGACGAGAAGGCGGTTGCTAAGCGGTTGAAGCCCGAGGGCGTCCCGGAGCTTCTGGAGGAATTGGCGCAGGCGATGGAGGCACTGCCCGAGTTCACGGTCGAAGCCCTTGAGGCTCTGGTGCGCGGAATGGGCGAGGCGAAGGGTTGCGGAATGGGTCCCCTCGTGCACCCCATTCGCGTGGCAGTCTCCGGTAAGACGGAGGGCCCCGGGCTCTTCGAAATGCTCTGGCTCCTCGGACGCGAGCGCACGCTCCGGCGTTTGCGCGATGTGGCGAAGCGGTTGCGCGAAGGCACGCTCTAGGATGCGCCTACTCATCGCAACGCGTAACGCGCACAAGCTCCAGGAGATCCGCGCCTTCCTGCCCGGGTTCGACATCGTCGGCACCGAGGCGTGGCAGGGCGTCCCTGACCCGGAGGAGACGGGCACCACCTTCGAAGCGAATGCCTGCATCAAGGCGGAGGCGTGGCTGAAGGCAACGGGTCTGCCCGCGCTCGCGGATGATTCCGGGCTGGAAGTCGACTTCTTAAAGGGCGCACCGGGCGTCCACTCTGCGCGTTATGCGGGGGTGCACGGCGACACGGCATCGAACAATGCCAAGCTCCTGCGCGAACTGGCGGGTCTGCCTCGGGAGCAACGCTCGGCGCGGTTTGTCTGCGCGTTGGCTCTGGCTCTGCCGGGCGAGGAAGTGCGCGTCCTGCGCGGGGAATGCACGGGGCACATCCTGGAAGCCCCGGAGGGCGCAGGCGGGTTCGGCTACGATCCGCTCTTCGTGCCGGAGGGGTATGCGCAGTCGTTCGCGTCGTTGCCGGCGGAGGTTAAGGCGACGCTGTCGCATCGGGCGCGGGCGTTTGCTCTGGCTCGCGAGCAGTGGTTTGGGGCGCGTGCGTGAACCGGTTCCGCCGAGGGGTAATCCTCCTTCTCTTGCTCGGCGGGTTCTGCTTCGGCGTGGAGAATCCGAAGGTCTTCGAATTCCCCGAGGCGTCGACGCTTGGCACGAATTGGAAAGGGGAAGCCCCGTGGACGAACGCCTTCACCAAGGCGTGCAAGGCGCGGAAGAGCGGGTTGGGTCTTGCCCCGCCGGAGGATCGCAGTGGCGTGATAGCCACCTTCGAGAAACCCGAGAACATGGCGTCCCTTTCGGTGGTGTGCGTGGCGAGCAGTAAGACCGCCGCGAAGCGCAAAGAGAACGTTCTGGGGATCAGCATCAACGGCGGGGAGATGGTCAGGCTCGCGGTCTGCTTTAACGGCGAGCAGAATGTGCCCATCACGGTAACGCACACGTGGAGCGAGGTGCAGGAAGTCACGACGCTCCGGCTCACGAACGAGACAACCAACGGCGCACTCTTCGAAATCCAGCAAGTGAGCTGGGAGGGCACCTTCGCGCCGATTGCCGTAACGCCGGTCTTCCCCTCGCGCATCAACGTCGGCACGCCCTTCAACGTCTCGGCTCCGGTCTGCTCGGGAGGCTCGGGGGCGTTTGAAAGCTTCGTGTGGACGTTCAACGGCGAGACGCAAACGACCACCTCCGGCGACGTCTGCGTCCCCTTCACCGCTCCGGCGCAGGACGGCACCTATCCGCTCACGCTCACGGTAACCGACAGCGCGCTCGCCGAGGCGGAATTTGCGTGGCAGGTGGAGGTTACGCCCTATGCCTTCGCGGAGAACTTGACGGTCTCCAACCAGACGCGCACGGGCTTTACGCTCACGTGGGATCAGCCCTCCGCCCACGCGGTCGCGTCCTACGAAGTAACTGCCAAGAGGCGCGATGTGGCGACGGCAGCGGAGGGCGTCTCCCGCGTGGCATGGGAGCAGGAGGGCGAGGAGCTTCAGGCAGAACTGCCGGTGGCGTCGCTCACTGGTGGTCTCGCCGTCTCGACTGCCTACATACGCTCTGCGCACGGCACCTTCGAGGCGTTGACCTTCAGTGCGGACGGAGGTACCACGTGGAAAAGCGCGACTGTGTTCGATGAGCGGTGTCTCCTCGGCACCCTTCCTGCCGGGGTCTCGTCGCTCCTCTTGCGCACGCCGACGGCGTCTCCGCCCGCCTTCCTGCGTCTCGTCGTAACGTGCAGCGCCACTGTGGAGAAGGCGACGCTCTCTGCCGATGGGCAGGCTCGGCAGTACACCTTCACAGACCTCCCGGCGGGGAGCGAGCTTGCCGTCAGCGTTACAACGCATAACCTTAAGGACGATGGTAAAACCGTCACGGTAGGTTCCGACGTGCTGGCGGTTGACCTCGAAGCCGTCCCCACACCCTCAAACATTCTCAACGATTCCTACTACACCTGCCTAACAATCGAACGCGCCGAGAGCGAGAAGGCGTTCGGCACAGAGCTTGCGGTCTACGCCGAGGAGCAGCCCGCCTCCGCCCTCAGCGCGGGGCTTTACCTCTCGCGGGTCTACTACGCCAAGTCCACGACCGACTCCACCGGCGCGACGCTCTCCGCCGGCAAGGCAATCGTCCTCTCCAACGCCTCCTTCTCGCCCGTCACGCTCAACGGCTCCTACACCCTGCGCGTCCGCAAGACCGCCTCCGACGGCTCCACCGCGGACGACGTCTGGGACTTCGGCGCGAAGGACGGCGAGCCGATCGTCATCGATCCCTGGGAGGAGTACGCCTTCACCTGCGCCCGGAGCAATACTGCCGCCCCCGTCGAAGTGCCCGAGAACACCCTCGGCTCAACCGCTTCCGCCCTCTACAACATCACCGACGCCAAGGTCGTCGCCCTCTACCGCGGGGAAACGTGCATCAACGCGCTCTGCCCCGTCAGCAACGCCGTCGTGCGCCTGAAGCCCGACTCCTTGGAGAGCGAAACCTTCGCCGTCAGTGCGAGCGATAACTATCTCCCGGCGTTTGCCTCCGCGTGGACATCTGCCCCAACCCCGAAGCTCCTCCTCGCGAAGACCTTCGCCTCCGGGAGCGACCCCTATCTCGACTACACCACGCTCCTCTCCCGGAATCCGGATGCGCGTCGAATCTGGGCGGAAGCCGTCTTCCTCGATGGCTCCGCTCGCTCCGCCCCCGCCACGGTCATCCTCAAATCCGCCCCCTCCGCCGGCTTCCGTCTCCTCCTGCGATAACGGCACATCCCCTCGCGCTCTGGTATAATTTCACTTTCCAACCCCAAGAGGAGTGCGAAAATGACGACAGAACTGGTCAAGCAGGTGCATTGGGTCGGCTGGGTGGATTGGCCCGTCCGCGATTTCCACGGCTATCAAACCAAGCGTGGCTCTTCCTACAACGCCTATCTCGTCCGGGGCACGGCGAAAACGGCGTTGATCGACACCGTGAAGGCGCCCTTCGCCGAGCAGCTCAAAGCGCACATCACTGCCCACTGCCCGCTCGAAGCGATCGACTACATCGTCTGCAACCACGCCGAGCCGGATCACTCCGGGAGCCTCCCCGCCATCGTCGCTGCCTGCCCGAACGCCGTCGTCGTCTGCAACGCCAAGTGTCGCGACGCCCTTTCGCGCCACTACGACGTCTCCTCCTGGAGCTTCCAGGTGGTGAAAGAGGGCGAGACCCTCGACCTCGGCGGACGCACCCTCCAATTCTTCGACACCGTGATGTGCCACTGGCCCGAGAGCATGGTTACCTTCCTGCAGGAGGAGTCCCTCCTCTTCTCAATGGACATCTTCGGTCAGCACTACGCCTCTTCCGCCCGTTTCGACGACGAAGCCGACCTCGCCGAGGTCATGCAGGAGGCGAAGACCTACTACGCCAACATCGTCCTCCCCTACGCCAAACCCGTCGCCAACGCCGCCAAGAAGTTGCTCGCCCTCAACCCGCGCATCGTCGCGCCCTCGCACGGCGTCATCTGGCGTTCGCACGTTTCCGAAATCGTGCAGGCGTACCTCCGCTGGCACGTCAGCACCCCCACCCGCAAAGTGGTGATCTTCTACGCCACCATGTGGCAATCCACCCGGCGTATGGCTGAGGCAATCGCCGAGGGAGCCAACGCCTCCGAGGGCGTCGAAGTCAAGCTCTTCGACTTGAAGGCGGTTGGCGACACCGAGTTGATTACCGAGCTAATGGATTGCGCAGCCTTCGCGTGCGGAACGCCCACCCTCAATCAGGGGCTCATGCCCCGCGTCGCCGCCGCATTAACCTACATCCGCGGACTCAAACCCGCCGGGAAATCCGCCCTCACCTTCGGCTCTTTCGGCTGGGCGAGCAAGGGCGCCGAGGAAGCACAGGGTTACCTCCAGGCAACCGGTTGCACGCTCCTCTCCGAACCCATTACTTGCCGTTTCGCGCCGGACGCCGAGACGCTCGAACGCTGTCGCCAAGCCGGGAAACTGCTGGCGGGCGTCGCCTCCGAAATCAAGGGTTAAACGCTGGTGCGGCGCACTGCCGGCTTCTTCTTTCTGTGCGGACTCCTCCTCTTGGGCGGGTGCTCTGGGATCCGTCCGCCCCGCGGGGTAACCCCGCGCACCGTTAGCCTGATCGTAACCGGATACTGCGACTGCGGGGAGTGTTGCGGTTGGGAACGGAGCTGGTTGCGCCTGGGAACGCCGATTTACGCTTCGGGCCCCAAGAAGGGCGAAGTGAAGGAGGTGGGCGTTACGGCTTCCGGCACCAAGACGCGACACGGCGTGGCAGCGACTGACCGCTCCCGATTCCCGCGAGGGACGGTTTTCGACGTCCCTGGTTACGGCTACGCCCGCGCCGAAGATACCGGCGGAGCCATCAAGGGCAACCATATCGACCTGTGGTTCCCGAGCCACACTGCTGCCAAGAAGTGGGGCCGCCAACGCCTCCTCGTCCGCACCTGGCTCCCCAACTAACCCCCAACCTTTCCCAAAACTACCCCTTTTCCCCCAACCCCCCGCAACCGAGATTGAGGTGTCTCCGCACCGCGTTTGGGGGAAACGCGAACCGGGCAGACCTCGATCGCGG
>CAVDHG010000126.1:0-6050 GCA_963608725.1 Agathobacter rectalis
CTTTACCAAAAAGGTAGGGATTCCCCTTTTCCACCCCCTTGAACCGCGTTTCCCCTCTGTCCGCACCGCGTTTGACCCAATCTCGGTGCGGACACACCCCAATCGCGGTTGCGGGGGTGGGGGAGGGGTGGTTGGGTTGGGGAAGAGGTAGGGTTGGGGGTATGGGGTGAAAAAACCTTCAAAAAGGGGGTTGACAGGCGGCTACGGGGGGGGGGTAATATATAAGCAGTTGCCGGGCGTAGCCGGCGGGTCGCCTCGCGGGTGCGAGGAAGGACGTGTCGGCACGTTCGGAAGTGTATAAACCGGTTTCCGTTCGGCGATTGCCGGGTCGGAGAAAAGACAGGAGTTCACGTATGTTGAAGCAGACGATGATTGTCGCAACGGTTGCGACGCTGGGCGTTATGATGTGCGGGTGCGCATCCACGGGTTTGACAGAGGAAGAGAAGAATACTGCCGGGGTCGAGATTTGGTATGACAACGCCACGCTTTTGGCGAAGGCGAATGACCCGGACCTGCGTGTGGACGTCAAGATTGGGATCCCCTCGGTTGATGCGGTGGTGAATACCGTTAAGGACGTAACGGGTATTACTCCGCAGTGGGTGGAAGCGAAGGTTGAGGAGATGCACTTCGAAGGGATGTACATGGAGTCGGCTAAGGCTCTGAACGCCGGTTCGGGTGATGCCAACCTCACGGTTAAGTGCGAAGCCTTTAAGACGGCGTTGCTCCTTGATACGGTTGCTTCGGAGAAGAGGGTTACCACTCGCGATGGCGGAGAGGCACTGGATGCGGCTCTGGCTTTACGTGATAAGTACACGCATGAGCAAATCTTTCCGCTCTTGCGTTGTGAGGACGATGCCGATAGAAGGGGCTTCTTCGAAACGGCACCTCGCCAGTGGGATGCTGAGACTGACCGCATTGTCGCGCTCGTCAACACCTGCGTAGATGAGGCTTCCAAGGAGAATAACGACAAGGCGACGGCGGCTGCGAAGGAACGCCTCTTCCGCGAGATGGGCGTGCGCAAGTTCGACTGGGGCAAGGTTGGTCAGAAGCTGTCTGGCGACATTGTGAAACTGCAGAAGGCGGCTTCCGATCTCGCCGTGGCATTGGCGGATCCCGAGTTGCAACAGAAGATGGTTAAGGCGGGCTTCGGCGGAGAGATCGTAGAGGGCGTTTCCGGGAAGGAGACTCTCGCGGCGATCAACTGCTTCCGCAAACAGCTGACGGTCTCGATTGAGTTGTTGACGTGGCTCACGGGCGCGGTCATCACGCAGTAAGCAACGCATGGGCGAATAGAGTCCAAGCTCTCTCGAAGAAAGGATAACGAAAAATGCAATTCCCAATCCTGAAACAAGCGTCGCAGGTTCTACCCGTTGGCGTTGCTCTACTCGCCCTTCTCCTCGGCGGATGCATCTCGGGAGGTGCATCCGTCCACTCTGGGGTTACGGTGATTGATCGGCGTGCGGTGGCGAAACGCCCCGTGGAGTTGCCGGGCGGTTTTGATGTGGATGACTTCCGGCGTCTGCGCATGGCGATCACAAAGGGGAAGATCCAGTCGAACACTTCGGCGTTCACGCGGTCGGATAATACGGACTTCATGAACCTTCGCTTCCAGTCTGAGATGGACAAGCACAAGCGGTTCCTCTTCCTTGCTTTGCATGGGGCGGATACCTCCGTGATTGATTCCTTGAAGGACTTGGGCGAGATGGCGTCCGATGAGGGCGCGGACGAAGGCGCGAAGTATCAGGCTCCGGAGTTGAACCTCAATTGGAATATCAACATCCAGGAACAGAAACAGGCGGATGGCAAGTACGCTCAGATCTTCCGCTGGTTGTGCACGGTCAACGCCACAGTCTCCTATGTAAAGGACGTCAAGACTCCGGACGGCAAAGGCTTCAAGCACCGTCGAGGCGACGTGGCGTTCACGCAAGACTTTGACCTTGAGCCAATTGAGCGTTCACAAAAGCTGAACAAGATGGGCGGAGTCTCCTCCGGCTTCAGCTACAGGAGCGATGCGGACGTCCAAGCTCTCATGCAGGAGATTATCATCGCCGTCTCTCAGCGGATTGCCGATGACCTTGGGAAGCGTTTCCCCGTCGGCGGGCGCATCTCCGGGGCGTTGGGTAACGACCTCATGACTATGGATCAGGGTGCCGAGCAAGGCGTCGAGAAGGGCATGGAGATGGTGATCTTCGCTCGCGTTGAAGGCGTCGACGTCCCTCTCGCGAATGCTACGGCAATCCCCGCTCGCGACAAGAGCCAGCTGAAGGTCTGGCGTTTCGCCAAGGATCGCCATGCTGAGAAGTTCTTGCAGGAAATCGGCGACGCTCCCAAGCAGTGGGAGAAGAAGACGGGCAACCAGCTCTTCGCCGTCCGCGCCGTCCCGCAACAGGACCCAACAAAGGGAACACGGTTCGAGTGATGAACAGGAAGTGGATAGTCCGTGCAGGACTCGTTGCCACCGTTGCGTGGGGTTTAATGCCCTGTGCAACGGCAGGCGTCTTTGATCAAGATGCCGTGTTGGCGCGTATGCGTGCCGATGGGGTAGAGAGCCTCTCCGGTTCTGCGGATGACACGGGCTTCTGGGTGGTCGCATCCGGAACTACTACCCGCGCCGGGAAGTCTCAAAAGCAAGCTCGCGAGGCAGCACGCCTTGAGGCTCGTGCCAATCTCGCGAAGTTCTTCTCGTCCAAAGTCTCTGCCGGGGCACAATCTGCCTACGAGGAGAGCGACGGCGCGTCGCGGGAGTCCTTTGCCAAGTGGGCGCGTTCGAGCACCGAGCAACAGCTCGCCGGCGTGCGAATCATCGCCTGCGAGGAAGTGGGCGACGAGGTACGAGCCTTCGCCTTGCTTGCGCAGAAGACGGTCGACGCCTCCGCGCAGATGAAGGCAGCTCTGGACGCCCTTCCTCCCGGGACTGTCCGAGCGAAGGGTGAGGGCGCGACCCGCAAGGCGGCGATCGAGTCCGCTTGCCGTTCTGCGCTGGAGCAGGTCAACGGCGTGCGCACGGTCGCTCGCGAGTCTGCCTCGGATGATTCGGCGGTGCGCTCGCGGGTGAGCACGGATGTCCAAGGGCTTGTCTCAGCCTACCGCGTGCTTGACGAAAAGCAGGCGGACGGGCTGTGGCACGTTGAGATCGTCGCCACAATCGACAAGGACGAGTTGCAAGAAAGCTACGGCGCGCAACTCAAGTCGATGGGCGATCCGCTCTTCTACATCTGTGGCGCGAACGATGACAGCGTCAAGCAGATGTCCGATTACTTCATCGGCAAGGGCTTCAAGACCACCACGCACCAAGGAACCGCCGACTACAAGATTGAGCTGCTCTGCAAGTTCGACCGCGTAAACCACCCGATCAACGGCAAGCCCGGCACGCAGTTGCAACTCTCCGCCGTCTGCTACGACAAGGCTGGCGTCCAGCTCTTCTCCCTCCAGAACGATCCGCGCAAGGCAGCAACCTTCGTCGGCACCGACCAACGTCAGACGCAAATCTGCGTGGAGAAGGCTGTCCGGCAGGTGGGCAAACCGCTCCACAGCCGTCTCCAGCGCGCCATCGGCGACCTCGTCAACAACGGGCGAACCGTCCGCCTTGTCTTCCGCAACGCCACGCAGGCCGCGCAAGTTGCGCTCATCGAACGCGCCGCCTCCGAGATCAACGCGTGGCTCGGCTCGGGCACGGCGACAGTCTCGCGCAATGACGCCGTGGCAGTCTCTACTCTCCGGCTGACCCTAAAGGGAAATCCGCAGGACTTCCTTGACGAACTGCGCCAACGCGTCCCGGAGCTTCCGGCTGCGCTGAGCGTTTCGGTGAACAAGATAACCTTTGAGTTTTAACGAAAGGACGCAACGATGAATCGGTATGCAATCCTCGCGGGTCTCGCCCTGAGTGCGGGAGCTGTCTTTGGTGCGGGTGAAACCGCTCTCGAAAGCCTCGCCCCGGAGGCGGGCGTTGTGGCAGAAGAGAAGGATGCCTCCATCCTCTTGGCTGACTGGTTGTCCGCTCGCGGTTGGACAGAGGGCATGAACAGCGGGAAAAACGGCATCTTTATTGTTACCACTGCCGCTGGAGCCATCCAGGCGCCCACCTCTTCGCCTTCCTATAATGACGCCCGTGTCCGCGCTTTCGACAAGGCGATGCTCTCGGCGAAAGCCAAGCTCGCCAGCCTCCTCGAATCCGAGATCTCCACCGCCGTGGAGTCGAGCTACGTCGAGCCTGCCGCCGAGAACGCCAACGACCCGCGCCAACAGTTAGCAAAGGCGATTGCCTCCGCCCCGAGCGAGAGCTTGCTCGGCAAGTGCAACCGCTTCCTCCACGCCAAACTGGACGCCGCACTCAAGCAGGAAGGCATCGACGACTCTGCCACCCACGCCAACATCGAAGCTCTTCGCGCCAAGGTTGCGAGCATCACCTCTGCCGAGTCCTTCCGCAAGAGCGTCCGCGCAGAATCCAAAGTCGCCCTCTCGGGTGCGCAAGCCTTCTACACGATCGAAGCCGTCAAGGGCAAGCAAGCGGAGATCGGCGTGGTGCTGATTTGGAGTCCCAAGCTCGCCGAGATGGCAAGCTCGCTCGTAACGGGTCTCCCGGTGCGGGGGACGTACAGCAAGGCTCCTATCCGCGACCAGCTCCCCAAGGATAACAACGTTCTCCTCTCGACCTTCGGCGTCCAGCAAAAGATAAACGAGAAGGGCGAGTACGTGCTCGTCGCCTTCGGACAATCCGGCGCACGCAGTGATTCTTCGCGAGCCGCGCAGGCAGCCTATGACAAGGCGGCGCTCCAAGCTCGCGCCTTGATCCGCCAATTCGCCGGAGAGACCGTTGCCGTGAGTGAGGCGCAGGAGCAAGCGGAGCAGACCTTGGAGTATGCCGACGCTGCGCTCCCGGATTATGCGGACGCGAGTGCCTACGAGCAGTATCAGAAGTCCGTCGCTGCCAAGATGACCATCAACGGCATCGCCACCGTGCGCAAGTGGAATGCACGCCACCCCGTCAGCGGGCGAATGGTCTACGGCACCATCATGAGCTGGAGCCCCACCGAAGCTGCCCTCGCCCGTGGCGTGAAGAAGGCGATCGAATCGACCGCCACTGCCGGCGCAGCCGGCGTCCGCTCCGTCCCGACCGCTGTCCCCGTCTCGCAAGCTCCGGTTGTCGCTAAGCCAACGGCGAGCGAACGCCTCCAGAGCGGTTCGGCGGGCGATGATGATGCCTTCTAAAATGCGCTTGCTCGCCACAATACTCTTCTGCGCCGTGGGTGGGAGCCTCTTCGCTTCCGCTCCGGCAGACCTCTTTCTCGCTCACCGCGAAGCGATTCTCTCGGGCGCTTGCAAGGAGGTCGAGGGCGTAACCTTCGGCGTTGGACAAGCTTCGGCGCGGAGCGAATCGGCGCCCGGACGCGAGGCTGCGTGGGCGAAGGCTGACCTTGGCGCACGGGCAAACCTCGTTGCGCGCAAGGCGTTGGCGGGCATGACGTGGCAGGGCGACTTGACCCCCGAAGCGCGTCGGAGCCTTGAAGCCGTGGTCGAGAGCGAGCTGGAGGTCAAGGCGACCGTTCGCGGTGCCCTGCCTGTCTTTCGCGAGGAACTTCCCGAGGCGTGTCGCGTGGTCGTTGCCTGTGAGGCGAAGGGACTTGCGAGCGTACCCAAAGCAACGCCCGAACAGGTTCGCGCCATCCTCCTGAATCCGCAGGTGCTTAAGCGACACTTCCCGCAACACGGCGAAGCGCTTATCGCTTACGTCCGCGCTCAACGTCCGCTCCCTGAGAGCCTTCGCGGGACGGATTGGCGCACCTGGTCTGAAGCGCAGCTCAACCTCTTCTGCGGGATTCCCGCGCCTTTGCCCAAAGCAACGCCAATTCTCCCAACGCAAACCCAAGGCGAGGGTGCCTTGCCGAAGGTCGCTCGCCCATATGACCCCAACGCTCCCTACATCCGGGAAAACCTCAACGACACCATCGGCTTTTAGTCCGACGTCGCCAACCAAAGGAAAACCATGAAGAAGCTGATCCTGCCTGTTTTGCTCATTGAGTTTCTGGGGCTTTCTGTGGCGTTTGCTGCGC
>CAVDHG010000127.1:0-5998 GCA_963608725.1 Agathobacter rectalis
CGCGCACGGCAACGCAGGAGCGGGCGGGCTTGGAGGTGAAGTAACGGGCGTAGACCTCGTTGAAGGTGGCGAAGTCGGCGATGTCGGCAAGGAAGCAGGTGGTCTTAATCACCTTCGAGAAGTCCAGCCCGGCGGCGGCGAGCAGTGCGCCACAGTTCTTGCACGCCTGCTCGGCTTGGGCGGCGATGCCCTCGGGGATGGTGCCGGTGGCGGGGTCAACGGGGATCTGCCCGGAGGCGAAGAGTTGCCCGTTGGCGATGATGGCTTGGGAGTAGGGTCCGATTGCCGCGGGGGCATTGGGCGTCTGGATGGGGTTCATGCTTGGTTCCTTTCGAGAGGGGTTAGAATTGGAAAGTGGGGCGTCCTTGCAGAAGTGCTCGACGAGCTTGGCAGCGGTTTCGACGCAGACCGGGCAGGGCGTGTGCGCGGCGCCCTTGATGTCGCGACAGGTCGTCGCACCCACCTCGCGGGCGAAGGCTTCGCGGATGGCGTCGGCGTGTTCGGGGCAGAGGCGAATCGCGGCGTAGAGTGCTCCGCAGAGACCGCCGGGGGCGCGTCCGCCTCCGCAGGTTGCCATCTGCGCGACGTCTTCCTCCGCGCCGCCACAACCGGCAAGGACGGCTTGTGCGCAGTTGTGCCGTTTAGGCGTGGCAGTGAAGAGAGCGTGCGCCTTGGTCATGACTGCCTCGCGAGGAGGAGACGCTCTACGGTCGCTACGTCGGCAGGAGTGTCGACGCCGACACCTTCGTCCTGACAGCGGATCACGCCGATGCGCCCGCCGATCCAGAGGGCGCGGAGCTGTTCGAGCGATTCGGTTTGCTCCAGCGGGCAGGGGGGCGTGTGAATAAGGCGGTCGAGGAAGTCGCCCCGGTAGGCGTAGATGCCCAGGTGCCGCCAGTAGAGACCGGAGGACAAGTCCGGCTCGCCGTCGCGCCGGCAGGGGATGGGCAGACGGGAGAAGTAGAGTGCGCTGTCATCCTCGCGCAGGACGACCTTGACGACGGAGCGGGCGTTGAGGAGCTCGGGCGAACGGATGGGGCAAGCGGCGGTTGCCATCTCTTCGCCGGTGCGCACCATGCGCTCGGCAAGGGCGTCGATGAGCGCGGGGTCCATGAGCGGTTCGTCGCCCTGGATGTTGATGACGATGTCGCCGGGCTTGGCGTTGGCGGCGGTGGCGACGCGGTCGGTGCCCGAGGGCAGAGCGCTCGGCGTCATGACGGCGGTGCAGTAGGGCGAGACGGCGTCTCGAATGCGCTCGTCATCCGTCGCGACGATTACGGCGTCTAGGCGTTTGGCGCGCTTGGCGGCTTCGACCACCCACACGACCAGCGGTTTGCCCAGAATCTCGACTAGCGGTTTGCCCGGGAAGCGCGAGCTCCCCCAACGCGAAGGAATCACTCCAAGAATCGCCATAACGCTTTCTCCTTTTCTTGCCGGGGGCTCCGGTTACTCGGGCTTAGCCGTCCGCTCCATGAGGAGCATTACGGCGTCCTCGGCAGCCAGCCCGCAGTAGCACATCCGATAGACCACGTTGGCAATCGGCATCTCTACGCCGTGGGCTTCCGCGAGTTCGTTCAGAAGCTTGGCATTATCCACGCCCTCGGCAACCATGGACATCGAAGCGAGGATTTCGCCGATAGGCACCCCGCGCCCGAGCTGTTCGCCAACGTGGTGGTTACGGCTGTGCGTGGAAGTGCAGGTTACGATGAGGTCGCCCACGCCCGCCAGCCCGCTCAGCGTCTGCGCCTTCGCTCCCATCTTGACGCCGAGGCGCAGCATCTCCGCCAGCCCTCGCGTGATGAGCGCGGCACGCGTGTTGTCGCCAAAGCCGAAGCCATCACTCGCCCCGACGGCGATTGCCAGCACGTTCTTCACCACCCCGCCGATCTCTACGCCGAGGACGTCATCGGTGGTATAGACGCGGAAGCGCGGACCGTTGAAGAGCTTCTGCACCTCCTGCGCCAACGCGTGGTCGGCACAGGCGCACGTAACGGCGGTGGGGATGCGCCGCGCCACCTCCTCGGCGTGCGAGGGACCGGAGAGCACCACGATGCGCTCGGAGCCGAGCGTCCGGCGGGCGACTTCGCTCATGCGCTCGTGCGTCTCGGGGCAGACGCCCTTGGTGAGGCTGACGATGAGCGTGTGCCGGGTGTCGAGCAGGGGGGCGACTTGCGAGCAGACGTTGCGATAAAACTTGGAGGGGATGGCGAGCACCACCACGTCCGCATCGGGCACCGCCTCGCGCAGGTCTGCCGTCCACCGAATGCTGGGCGGGAGGTCGATGCCCGGGAGGTAACGCGGATTGGCGTGCGCCTTGCGGATCTCCTCAATGTAGTCCGGGAAGGGACCCCAGACGGTTACCGTGTGCCCATAGGCGTCCAGCAACTTGGCAATCGCCGTGCCCCAACCGCCGTCTCCGACAACTGCGATATTCATCTTTGAGCCTCCTGCTTTGCCTGAAGTGCTGCCTCGCGCCGGGCGCGTTGCGCTGCCGTGAAAGCAAAACGGTTCTCCGTGCCTTCGCAGAGTCGCCGGATATTCTGCCGATGCTTGAGAATCGCCAGAAGCGCAAGAGCCGTGAGCAGAATCTTAAACCAAAGCGGATACGCCTCACTCGGGTAGCAGGGCGACCATACCACGCCCGCCACCACCACTGCCGCCAGGCAGCTCGCCAGCGACACGTACCGCCCGATCAGGAACACCACGCCCCAGCTCGCAAACCCCGCGCAACCCGCCAGCGGTGCCACCCCGAAGAGCAGCCCCAACGCCGTCGAGACGCCCTTCCCGCCCTTGAAGCGCAGGTACACCGGAAAGATGTGCCCGAGCATTGCCGCCGCCCCGCAGAGCACGCGCAGGAGGAGCAGGTGCGCCCCGGGAATCGCGTCCGCCCACAGCGTGGGAATGTACGCGCAGAGCACGCCCCCCACGCCCTTGAGCATATCGAGGACGAACGCCAGCACGCCCCACTTCGCTCCCACGCACCGGAAGACGTTGGTCGCCCCGATGTTCTTGCTCCCGCTCGTGCGCAGGTCAACGCCCCGTGCGCGGGCAATCAGCAGACCGAAGGGCACCGCCCCCAAGAGGTACGCAGGGATCAACCCGGCAAGCGCGTTGAGGAAGTCGAGCATCTCACTTTTTCTCCGCGAGGGTGGCAACCAGCCCTTCCAACGCCAGCGCGTACCCGTGAATGCCGAAGCCCATCAGTTGTGCGAGGCAGACCGGAGCCGTGTAGGAGACTTGCCGGAAGGCTTCGCGCTTGTGCGTGTTGGAAATGTGAACCTCAACGGCGGGGAGTTCGCTTGCGGCAATTGCGTCGCGCAACGCCACGGAGGTGTGCGTGTAAGCTGCCGGATTAATCACAATGCCGTCATACGCCTTCCTCGCCGCGCCGATGCGGGTTACCAGCTCGCCCTCGTTGTCGCTCTGGAAGCATTCGACTTCCACGCCCAGACGTTTCGCCGTCTCCTGAACAAGTGCCTCGACGTCTGCCAACGTGGCGGAACCATAGATCTCCGGCTCCCGCGTGCCGAGCAAGCGCAGGTTCGGACCATTAAGAACAAGGAACTTCATGGGTGGTGCCCTTTCTGCTTAAAGGTAGAAGCGATCCATCCAGTAGGGGAGGATCTGTGCGGGGGGAAGGTTACGCTCCAATTGAATCGCGAGCGTTTCAAGAAGCGAGAGATTTTCCAAGAGCTTCGCGAGCGAGTACTGCTTCGAACGCGCCTTCAACGCTTCGCGATACTCGCCGAAGGCAAGCTCGGGGGTCGAACCCTCCGGCGCGGAGCGCAGGCGCACCAAGTCGCGCATCCATTGCTCCAACGTCAAGAGCAGGTCAGCCCGCCACGCCCGCGCTTGCGCCCCAGCCATCGCGCTTAAGGTATCGGCGTCTAGCTCGACGGCGCGATTCGCTCGCCCCTCGGCGCGGACGTCCTTCTCGGCGCGTTCGGTCATTTCGTCCAGCATCTCGGCGATAACTTCAGCCCGGCAGGTGTCTTGCAGGACGC
The DNA here is from genome assembly GCA_963608725.1 of Agathobacter rectalis. Lineage (GTDB taxonomy): Bacteria > Verrucomicrobiota > Kiritimatiellia > RFP12 > DVOR01 > Spyradenecus. The sequence goes on from CAVDHG010000127.1 coordinate 4,005, forward strand.
TCTTTTTTTCGATTCCTGAGAGCATCTCCAGGAGGCGCGTCCGCCACGGCTCGGCAAGACGGCGCGCACCGCCCGCGTGAAGCACCTGACAGCGCGAGAGAATCGTCGGCAAGAGATCCGTTAACGCGTCCACCAGAAGCAGGAACAACGTCTGGGGCGGCGGCTCCTCCAGCGTCTTGAGGAAGGCATTCGCCGCCGAGGCATTCATCCGATCTGCCGCGACGATGACCGGGATCTTCCACCCGCCGGAGAGCGACGACTGTTGCGCCATCGGCAAAATCCGCTCGCGCATCATCTCCACGCCAATAACCCGGCTCTTCTTCTCGGGTTCGAACCACGGCATATCCGGGTGAGCGTGTTCGGCGATGACCGGGCTCTCCCCCAGCAGTTGCGTGCCGATCCATTCGGCGAGAGCCTGCCCCTCTCCGCGCACGGGCCCCACGATGATATACCCTTGCGCGGGTCGCCCCACCTCAAAGGCGTGTTTCAAGTTGTTCCGCAGAGCCTCGTTCATCCGCCTACTGCTCCTCCCTGCCCACGCTTTGGAGCGTGGCGAATTGGCGAGCCGTGTACACGTTGACCATCGGGCAATGCTCAATAAGCGGTTACGAGCGGAGCAGACGGTACCCTGCGCCCTCGAGCGCACCGTGAATTTCGCCGATCTGCAGGAAGTCGCGGGTTTCCAATTGCAGGTTCAGCACACACGACGCCAGAGCCGTATCGACCCCCGAGGGCCCGTAGCTCACGCCGATCACGTTGCCTCCGCACTTCGAGACCAGCCCTGCCACCGCCGCCAGTTGCCCCGGCTTGTCCGGGAGTGCCAACCGAATCTCCGCTCGCCTGCCACTTGCCAGCAAGCCACGGTAGATCACGCGACTGAGGATGTTGACGTCGATGTTGCCCCCGGAGAGCAGACAGCAGACCTTCTTCCCGCGCAGTTCGGGCATCTTGTCGTAGATGATGGCTGCCACGGAGACTGCGCCTGCGCCTTCGCAAACGAGCTTGCGTTGCTCCACAAGGAAGAGAATCGCTGCGGCAATCTCGTCTTCCGAAACCGTTACGATCCCATCGACATACTTGTTGACCATCTCGAAGGTGAGGTCGCCGGGGTGCTTGACCGCGATGCCGTCGGCAAAGGTGTTCGCCGTGGATAACGTGAGCTTGTCCTGCGCTTCGATGGAGCGTTTCATGCTGGGGGCTTCTGCCGCCTGCACGCCGTAAACCTTGCACTCCGGGCGCAGGTGCTTAATGGCGAACGCCACGCCCGAAATCAGCCCGCCACCGCCCACGGGGACGAGCACCGCATCAACGTCCGGGAGCTGTTCAAGGATTTCCAGCCCCACCGTCCCTTGACCCGCGATAACGTCCGGGTCGTCGAAGGGGTGGACAAAGGTCATCCCGCGCTCCTTGCAGAGCTTCTGGGCGTAGGCACTCGCGTCATCATAGGTGCCCGGAACGAGGTGCACCTCCGCGCCGTAACTCTTCGTGGCTTCAACCTTCGCGATCGGCGCAATATCGGGCATACAGATCACGGCTTTGGCGTTCCGCTTTTGCGCACCGAGCGCGACGCCTTGCGCGTGGTTCCCTGCCGAGCAGGCAATGACGCCCCGCTTGAGTTCTTCCTCCGAGAGCTTGGAAATCTTGTAGTACGCCCCGCGCACTTTGAATGAACCCGTAACCTGCAGATTCTCCGTTTTCAACCAAACTTGGGAGTTGGAGGAGAGTTTGGGGGCAAAAATGATATCGGTTTTGCGTGCGACGGCTTTAAGCACGTCCGCGGCATGACGGATATTCTCCATTGAAAGGTGCGTCATAATCGTTCGCTTTCCTTATAAGTATTAACGCAGTATACCATTAATCCCGCCCCCGCGCTTGCACCCCCCGCAACCGAGTTTCGGGTCTCTCCGCACCGCGTTTGACCCAAACGCGAACCGACCTCACCCCAATCTCGGTTCGACCACCCCCCTTTTCCCTATCTTTACCAAAAAGGTAGA
>CAVDHG010000128.1:0-5993 GCA_963608725.1 Agathobacter rectalis
CGATAATTATTCCGTGCCACCGCGTCATCGGAGCCAACGGCAACTTAACCGGTTATGCCGCCGGCACCGACATCAAACTCGCCCTCCTAACCCTCGAACACGCCCACCCCCCAACCCCCTAATCCCCTTAACCGACTTCCCCCTCCCTCCGCACCGCGTTCGGGGTAAACGCGGTGCGGACAGACCCCAAACTCGGTTCAAGGGGGTAGAAAAGGCGAATCTCTACCTTTTTGGTAAAGATAGGAAAAAAGGGGGTGGTCGAACCGCGATTGGGTCGAGGTCGGTTCGCGTTTGGGGGAAACGCGGTGCGGAGGGAAGGGAATCGCGGTTGTGGGAGGAATAAAAAAGTGCCCGCGGGGGGAACCCGCGGGCACGTGAAAGAAAGGAACAAACCTTAAACTATTTAGAAAGAGAGGCGGTTAGTCGAGGTAGAAGACTTCGTCGCCGGGTTTGACGTCGCCTTGCTTCCAATCCACCAGGATGTCGCAGACAATCGTCTTCGCTTCACGCGTAATATTGCGCAGGCGCACCTTGCCCACCACATTGGCGTCGTTGCCATTGCGACGGATAAGGTAGTCCACCTCAGGAAGCGGACGCTCGCCATTCTCACCAATCAACTCCACAAGCGCTTCGTCGGTCAGCTTGACCAAGCAGTAGTTGAATTCGTTGTTCACGCGCACCACGGTGCCCTTGACGCCGGCGGTGAGGTTGGCAACGGCAGCGATCGGGCCATTGGCACTCGTGCCACCGCGGATGTTCTCCTCGATGACCTTGCGGAGTTTCTCGGCTTCAGCCTTGACGCTCTCCAGCTCCTCGTTCGCCTTATCCAAGTCCGCCTGGAGGCTTTGCTTCTCGTTCTCAAGGGTGGAAATCTGATCCTTCAAGCCGGTGATCTCGCCCTCCAAGCGACGCTTGTCGTTCTCCAAGCCGGCGATCGTCTCATCGCGCTCGGCGATGGTCTTGAGCGATTCGCGCCCCTGCTTCTTGACGGCGTTGAGATCGGCGACCGTCTCCTCATACTCGGCGCGCAACTTGGCGAGTTGGTCGCGGATATTGTTCATGCGGGCGCGCTGCGCACTCGCCTTCTTCAAGACCTCCTCCAAGGCGTTTGCCATGGGCGCGCCTTCCTTCACGGGCATTCCGCGAGCGTCAATCTCGGGTTTGCCTTCGGCGTTAAGGACGTACACTTCGTCCAAATCCTCGGGTGAGGGGACGGCGTAGCTCTTATTGTCGATCTTCTCGTAGGCTTGCTTGTAGCCTTCCCAGAAGTCCGAGCGATCGGGGGTGATGTCGGCGTTAGCGAGCGTTACGGCAGAGATGTCGCGGGCTTCGTGCTCGGAAGCGACGTTGACGACCTCGGGCTCGGCGGCTTCGAAGGTTCGGGCGACCTTGACGACGAAGTCTCTAAAGCTGTCATTGCGGTCGATGAGTAGCTCCCGCTTACCGTAGAGCGCAAGGGAGAACCACAGCGCAACCCCGTTGAGCACGAGGGTCAGGATGACCAAGATACGCAAAACTATGTTCATGTTACTTCCTCTTGGGTGGCGGAAAGCCTGTTGCACGTACTTACAACACTGCTTAGTCTACCGAATTACAGCTCCCGTTGCAAGTCTGTTTTATTCGCGGGGCGTTTTAGAGCAGGACGTTATCGATCAGGCGAAGCCCCGCCTTCCTACAAGCGAGCAGGAAAGCGGAGGAGCCGGGGCGGACTTCGGCGAGGGGTTCGAGCGTCTCGGCGTCGACCACCGTGGCGTAATCCGGCACCCAGCCGGAGGCAGTGGTCTCCTTCCGGACGGCATCCTCCAGAACCGCGGAGGAGCGTTCGCCCGCCTCGACCGCCTGCTTCGCGGCGAAGAGCGCACGGCTGAGGGAGAGGGCGGAGGCGCGCATCTCGGGGGAGAGGTAGGCGTTGCGGGAGGATTTCGCCAGCCCGTCGGGGTCGCGGACGATGGGGGCGCGGATGACGCGAATGGGGAAATTCAGGTCGCGCACCATGCGGCGGATGACCGCCTCCTGCTGGAAGTCCTTCTGCCCGAAGACAGCGACGTCGGGCGCGACAATATTAAAGAGCTTGGAGACGATGGTGCAAACGCCCCGGAAGTGTATGGGGCGTTGCAGACCGCAGTAGCCCTTGGAGAGCGCGGTCTCCTCGACCCAGGTGCTCGCGCCCTCGGGGTACATCGTCTCGGGCTTGGGGAGGAAGACGGCGGAGGCACCTTCGGTGTCACACAGGGCGCAGTCGGTTTCCTCCTTGCGCGGATAGGCGGCGTAATCCTCGTTGGGAGCAAACTGGGTGGGGTTCACGAAGATGCTCACGACCACCGCGTCGCAATGCTTTTTCGCCTCGCGAATGAGGGAGAGATGTCCCTCATGCAAGCAACCCATGGTGGGGACGAGCCCGACGGTGCGCCCCTGGCGTTTCTGCTCCATGCTCCAGGCGTGAAGCTCTTCGGGGGAGGTGAAGGTTTTCATGGCGTTCGACCTTTCTTAGTGCAGGCGCGCACCGGGCGTCATCTCGGCGAAGGGGCGGATCAGGCGCAGGGCACCATCGGCATCCGTCGCGGCGAGCACCATCCCCTCGGAGATGCCGAAACGCATTTTGCGCGGGGCGAGATTGGCGACCATCACCACCTGCTTGCCGGGAAGGTCGCCGGGGTTATAGCTCTTGCGGATGCCGGCAAAGACGGTGCGGGGCTTGGCTTCGCCGACGTCGAGCGTCAAGCGCAGGAGTTTGTCGGAGCCTTCAACGACTTCGGCAGAGCGGACGGTGGCAACGCGTAAATCCACCTTCGAGAAGTCGTCGATGGTAATCTCCTCGGCGGGAGGCTCGGGGAAGGGAGTTGACGCAGGGGCGGAGGTGGCGGGCTTGCCCGAGAGGGTCTTCTTCGTTGCCTTGAGGTTCTCGCGAGAGGCGTTCACCATGGCGTCGACGGACTTGCTGTCGATGCGCGTGGCGAGGTGCTCGTAGGGGCGAATGGTGCAGTGCTCGAGGTCGCGCTCGGCGTCGGCGAAGGTGTAGGGGGATTCGCCGAAGAGGGTTTCGACCTTCCGGACGTACTCGGGCAAGATGGGCTTGAGGGCGATTGCCATAAGCCGGAAGAGGTTGAGGGTGCCGGTGAGCACGGAGCGGGTCGCCTCAAGGTCTTCCTTAATGAGCTTCCAGGGCGCCTTGGCGTCGAATAGCTGATTGGCTTTGTCCGCCCATTCGCGCACGAGGACCATCACGCGGCAGAAGTCGCGTCGCTCGTACGCCTCCAGCACCTCGCGCAGTTGCGACCGGCACTCGGAGAGCAGGGCACGGCTTTCGCCATCCATCGCACCGAGCTTGCCCTCGCAATGCTTGCCGATCATCTGTGCGCCACGGGAGGCGAGGTTAGTGATCTTGCCGACGAGGTCGGAGTTGACGCGCCCGACGAAGTCCTGCAAGTTGAGGTCCATGTCATCCACCGAGCCGTTGAGCTTGCAGGCGTAGTAGAAGCGCAGGGCTTGCGCGGGGAGGAACTTGAGGTAGGTGGAGGCGGAGACGAAGGTGCCCTTGCTCTTGCTCATCTTCTCGCCGTTGACTTGCAGGAAGCCGTGGACGAAGACGCGAGAGGGCGTGCGGAAACCGGCGTTCTCTAGGAGCGCGGGCCAAAAGAGGCAGTGGAAGCGGACGATGTCCTTGCCGATAAAGTGGTAGACCTCTGCGGCGGGGTCCTGCCACCAGGCGTCGAGGGTCTGACCGTGCGCCTTCGCCCAGCGTTCGAGGGTTGCCATGTAGCCGACCGGGGCATCGAGCCAGACGTAGAAGAACTTGTCCTTCTCGCCGGGGATGGGGAAGCCGAAGTAGGGCTTATCCCGCGAGATGTTCCAACCGCGCAGGGGCTCGTTGAACCATTCGAGAAGCTTGCCGGCGGTGGCGGAATCGGTGTGCTCGGGAATCCACTGCTTCAGGAAGTCGCGGAAGGGCTCCAGTTCAAAGAAGAGCTGTTCGCTCTGGCGCATGACGGGCTTTGCGCCGCAGACCGCGCAGTACGGCTCGACCAATTCGCCGGCGGAGTAGGTGGCGTTGCAGGCTTCACAACCGTCGCCATACTGCTCTTGCGCGCCGCACTTCGGGCACGTGCCCTTGACGAACCGCCCCGGCAGGAACATCCCGCAGTGCTCGCAGTAGAGCTGGTCGACGTTGCGCCGGGAGATCAACCCCTTCTCCTTCAGGCGGAGGTAGATGCCTTCGGAGAGGACGCGGTTCTCGTCGCAGTTCGTCGAGCCATACAGGTCGAAATCCACCTCGAACGCGCCAAACTCCTGAAGTCGCGCCGTGTGGGAGCGCGCAATAAGCTCCTCGGGGGTGATGCCCTCCTTCCGCGCCCGGATCATGATGGGCGTGCCGTGGGTGTCGTCCGCGCAGACGTAGACGCAGTCATGCCCGCACATCTTCTGATAGCGCACCCAGAAGTCCGTCTGCAAATACTCCACGAGGTGCCCGAGGTGCAGCGCACCATTGGCGTAGGGCAGAGCACTCGTAACGATTATCTTGCGTTTTTCCATCGGCTGTCCTTTCATTTCCCGGCAAGCAAGAGCTTGCCTCCCTCGCGACGGCTCGCCTCGGCGGCGAAGGCAATGCGGTGGCTCTCCAGCGACGTCTCAAAGAGGTCGACGAAGTGCGACGTGTCGCCCGCGGTGAGCTGCGTGACCAATTCATCCATAAGCCCGTAGTCCCCGCCACCATGACCCGAGCTCTGCGGGAGCCCGGCTTCGAGGACGCTGTCCCACGCCTCGGTGGCGCGGGTGTCGAAGTGGCGGATCGTCAGGGTGCGCCCATCGCCGTCGATTTCCCCTCGCGTCCCGAAAACCCGTGTACGCCTGCCGCCGGTGTACGTGTAGCTCTCCATCTGGTGGGCAACGGTAATCCCGCCTTCGAAACAGAGGTTGACGATTTGGTGATCGACCGCGTCATTGTCGCAGGCGTAGACGCACCGACCGTACGGCCCCTCGCGCAACCGCGCCTCCATCGCCGCATCGCTCTTGTCCACAAAGGGATAACGGTAGTCTTGCCTTTCGAGGTAGATCTTCCGCGCCGAGTAGGGGCACACGCGCTCCACCGCGCTCGGACAATCCAAGCAACGCGCCGCAGCTCCCGCCGGACGGTGCGCAGCGTTGAAGTGAAACGTATTCCCGAAACTCGAGACGCCCACGCACCGCCGCCCCAGCCACCAGACGAATTGGTCGAAATCGTGGCAACACTTCTGCAGGATCATCGGCGTGGCGCGCTCCGTGTTACCCCAGTTCCCCCGACAGAAGCTGTGCGCCGCGTGCATGTACGCGACCGGCTCCAGGTGCTGAATGCTCACCACTTCCCCGATCGCTCCGGCGCGAATCAGATCGTGCAACTTGCGGAAGTAAACCGTGTAACGCAGGACGTGCCCGAGCAGGACAAGCCGGTTGCGCTTCTCGCGCACCTTCGCAGCTAGGCGTTCGCAAGCTTCCCACGTCCGCGCCATCGGCTTCTCGAGGAGCAAGTGGTAACCCGCGTCCAGACACGCCACTGCCGGCTCTACGTGAAGCGCATCGGGCATCGTGATCGCCATGACGTCGCAATCCGGCTTCGCGGCAACTGCTTCCGACCAATCGCCCCACTGCGCTTCCGGCGGGAGATTATGCGCTTCTGCCATTGCCTGGCGAGCGACTGGGTCGATGTCTGCCACCCCAACCACGCGCACGCGCTCCGGATAGACTTTTGCGTACGAGGCATACGTCCTGCCCCGATCACCTGCGCCTAAAATAACAATGCGAATGGGCAACTTCACGCTCCACCCTCCAAGAAAAACCAATTCCTACTATCATAACACACCCACCAACCCCAAACACTCCCTTAACCGCCTTCCCCCTCTCTCCGCACCGCGTTTCACCCAATCTCGGTGCGGAGAGACCCCAAACTCGGTTCAGAGGCACTTATGAACAGAGTTATGAACATTTCCGCATAAGTGCTTGAGTTTTCGTCGGGCGATTCG
>CAVDHG010000129.1:0-5983 GCA_963608725.1 Agathobacter rectalis
CAAACTCGGTTGCGGGGGGAGGGGTGGGAGTGGGGTGTTTGGAGGAGAGGGGGATGTCGGGGCGGGGGAAGGGTGGTATAATGGAGGGTAATCTGTTACCGGGAAGGGTGCGGAAGCGTCCGGAAGGGTGGCAGAGATAAAGGATGGAAAAAGTTATGATGCAGTTCACACGTCGGAAGTTTCTGGAGCTATCGGCTCTCAGCGCGGGTTCCGCCTGCGCGTTGCCGGGTTGTTGCGCATTGGGCGACCGGGGGAAGAAACAGGCGTCGCTGGGACTGCAACTCTGGTCGCTTCACCGTTACATCGCCAAGAAAGAGGTTGGGATGGCGCGAGCGTTGAGCGACGTTGCCACCATCGGGTACAAGGGCGTTGAGTTCGCCGGTTACTACGGGCACTCGGCGAAGGAACTGAAGAAGATGCTCGACGATAATGGGTTGGTTGCCTGCGGGACGCACGTTCCGCGTGGCGACATCGCCCCGGATAAGCTCGAGGAAACGTGCGCCTTCAACCTCGCCTTCGGCAACTCCCTTATCATCTGCCCGGGTGGCGGGAACTATCCACCCAACGGCGGGAAGACGTCACAGGCGACGGACGACTTCGTGAAGAGGCTTTGCGACTTTTACAATAGGGCGGCGGAGCAGGCGGCGAGCTATGGTTGCAAAGTGGGGCTTCACAATCACACGTGGGAATTCGCCATCAAGATGCAAGACGGCACCACCTACTGGGATTACTTCTTTGGACACACCTCGCCCGCCGTGCAGATGGAGCAGGACGTGGGGTGGACGGCGAAAGCCGGGCTCGACCCCGCCGAGCAATACCGCAAGTATCCGCACCGCTCCATCGCCCTCCACGCCAAGGAGAACGGCTTTGGCGCGAAGGATTACGAAGGCATTGTGGGGCACCCGGGCAAAGGCGTCAAGGGCGTTGACTGGGATGCGCTCTTTAACGTGACCGATGCCGACGGCGTGGAATGGTATATTGTAGAATGTGAGGGACACTTTGAGAGCCTCTACGCCGTCAAGCCGTCGTTCGAATTCTTTAAGAGCAAGGGGCGCGCCTAGTCGGTTCTGCGCCCGAAGTTGTTACACTTTGAAAAGAGGAAGCTATGCTGGATATTAAACGGATACGCGAAACCCCCGATGAAGTCCGCGAAGGACTCAAACGCCGTTGGATGGACACCGCGCTGGTGGACAACGTTCTGGAGCTGGACGGAAAGCGTCGAGCACTGGTAACGGAAGTGGACGCGCTGAAAGCCAAGCGCAATGAGGTCTCCAAGTCGATCGGTGCACGCGTCAAGGCGGGCGAAGACGTCTCTGCCGTTAAGGAGGAGATGCGCCACCTGGGCGACGATATCGCCGCGAAAGACGAAGAGATTCGCGCAGTGGAAGAGGCGTTCCGCGCCGCCATGCTCCGCATCCCGAACGTGCCCAACAAGGATATCGCCACCGGGCCCGACAGCTCCTGCAATCGCGACGTCCGCCACGTGGGCACCGAGCCGACCTTCGACTTCGAGCCGCTCGACCATATCGCCCTGGGCGAAAAGCTCGGCATCTTCGACTTCCCCCGTGGCGTGAAGCTGACCGGGACGGGTTTCCCCATCCTCCTCGGGCAGGGCGCGAAGCTCCAGCGTGCGCTCATTCAGTATATGCTCGACCTGCACACCCAGAAGCAGGGCTATACCGAAATGCTCCCGCCCTTCGTCGTGAACACCGCCTCCATGATTGGCACGGGGCAACTGCCCAAGATGCAGGACGATATGTACCACTGCGAGGTGGACGACTTCTGGTTGATCCCCACCGCCGAGGTGCCCGTTACGAACTACTATCGCGACGACATCCTGGAGGCGTCTCAGCTCCCGGTGAAGTTGACCGCGTACACGCCCTGCTTCCGGCGCGAAGCGGGAAGCGCGGGGAAGGATACGCGTGGCATCCTGCGCGTACACCAGTTCGACAAGGTGGAGATGGTCAAATTCGTCGACCCGGCGACTTCTTACGACGAACTCGAGAAGCTGGTCAAGGACGCCGAGGACGTCCTCACCGGTTTGGGGCTTCACTTCCGCGTCTTGGAGCTTTGCTCCGGGGACATCTCCTTCTCCGCGGCGAAGTGCTACGACCTCGAGCTCTGGGCACCCGGGCAGAAGGCGTGGCTCGAAGTCTCCAGTTGCTCCAACTTCGAAAGCTTCCAAGCTCGGCGCGCCAACATCCGTTACCGCGGGAGCGACGGCAAGCCCGCCTTCGTCCACACGCTCAACGGCTCGGGCGTGGCGTTGCCTCGGCTCATGATTGCCATCCTGGAGCAGTGCCAGCAGGCAGACGGCTCGGTGCTCCTCCCGGAAGCCATCCGCCCCTATTTCGGTGGCGATCGTCTCCTCCCGAAGAAGTAACCCATGGCAAAACAGCAAGGACCGCTCAAGATGTGCCACTGGGGCAACCCGGTGCTCCGAGAGCCGTGCAGACCCGTCGCGGTTATCACCGAGGAGCTGAAACGCTTGGCTCTCGACATGATCGAAACCATGTACAACGCCAACGGCGTGGGGCTGGCAGCTCCGCAGGTGGGCAGGCACGAGAGGCTCTGCGTGATCGACGTCCCCCTCGACGCCGAGAAGGAGGAGTACGCCGCCGTTACCGCGTCCGTGCCCATGCCCCTGATTCTCTTCAACCCGGAGATTCTCTCCGCCGAGGGCGAGCAGACCGATGAGGAAGGGTGCCTCTCCTTCCCCTCCATTCACGCCCCCGTCAGCCGGGCGAACAAGGTTTGCTTCTCCTTCATCGACCCCGCCGGGCAACGGCAGACGTATACGGTCTACGGTCTCTTGGCGCGTGCCGTCCAGCACGAACTAGAGCACCTCGAGGGCAAAGTCTTTATCGACCGCATTCCGGATCATGCCGACTTGGATGCCAAGCTGCTGAAGCTTGAGCGCAAGACGCGCCGAGCACTCGGTCTGCCCGAACTCCCCAAAGCATGAACAACGCCGGAGCCACCCCCTTCCCGCACGCACCGCGCCGAGCGCTTACCTTCGCGCTGAGCGTTCTCGCCGTTGCGCTAGGGTGTGGCTTCAGCTTTCCGTTGGTGCAGGAGCAGGGCGTCGAAGCCACCTTCTCCTCCCAAGCCGAACACGTCGACTACGCTCAACCCCTCATCGCCACGCTCGAAGTCCGCACTGGCGCGCAAACCGACGTTCGGATTCAAGATTTGCGCGACCGCTTTAAGGGCTTCGCCGTGGTGGAGGATTTCGACGCCGGGCAGAGCGAGCAAGCCGAGGGGATCCGCGCTTCGTGGCGCTTACGCCTGACCCCGCAGGGCGCGGGTCCGTGGCGTCTGATGCCCTTTGTGATTACGCTCCGCGACAAGCGCACGGGCGAGACCCGCGAAGTTGCCACTTCCGCGATTACCCTTCCCGCTCCGCCCCCCCTGCCGGTGGCGACCGGCGAACCCGAGTGCGCCCTTTCGCCGGAGTGGGTGGCACCGGGTTGGCGCACGTACGGACTTTGGTTGCTCTGCGCCTGCGGGGGCGTGCTCCTCGTGGCGGCGATCTTCATGCTCCTCAAACGTCTCCGGCGGACGCTCCATGAGCGCACCCTCTCCCCCGAGGAACGCGCCCGGATAGAACTGGAGCGACTCCTCACGCAGGGGCTGGTGGCGCAGGGCAAGTTTAAGCGTTTCTACTCGGAGCTGACGGGCGTGGTGCGCCGGTATTTCGAGCGGGGGTACGCGCTCCGCGCCACACGGCAAACGACCGCCGAGTTCCTCGCCGTGCTCACTGCCGACCCGCGCTTTACCGATGCCGAGCGCACCGCGCTCTCCGACTTCCTTGCGGCTGCTGACCGCATCAAGTTCGCCAACGTCTCGGCGACTGCTCCCGAAGCGGAAGCGGCGGTTACCTGTACCCGCTCCGTCATCGCCACGCGCCCCACCCTTCCCCCAACCGAACCCTAACCGCCTCTCCCCCCTCCCCGCCCCGCGTTCGAGGTGTCTCCGCCTCGCGTTTGACCCGTCTCCGCCTCGCGTCTCCCCCAAACTCGGTTACGGTCGGGTCGAGATAAAAGCAACAGGAGAATCGACTAGATGCCGATTCCCCTGTTCTGTGGAAGTGAGAACTCCCGAAGAAGAATTACCGCATTTTGAAAGTAATACCCTTTATGGACTCACGTAGAGCCTCGGGATCAGCGTCCAAGACTATGTACTTCCCGTGCTGAGTATTGAGCACAAAACCGGAGAACGTCTCTTTTCGGGTGAGCAGTCCCTTAAGTGAAAACAAGGGGAAACGCCCTTTCTTTACGAGATAATGCGTGTATGTAAACATAGAGCCAAAGGAAACCGGCACGGAATACGTGTATTCGCCCCTAAGTTCTGACCCTTCTTCGCACGTACTCTCCGCCGGAAGCGGGAAAATCAAACCGCGCTGTCCTGAAACGAAATACCACCCCGGGCAATTCTCGACCTTATTCGATGGGAGGCAAACCTTGTCCACAAGGTAGAGGTTATCGTAAAGGAAGTCCTCCACGGCTATGCACGCATCTTTCCCGTAGAACTTTGCCATTTGCGGGTTTATCCACGGGAGCCCGAGTCCGTAAATTATGGAGGGGATCTGGGAATCTCGAACAAAGAAACCCATGTGCGGAATCGCACATTTGTCCGGCATACGGATGATATTTCCCGAACTTGTCCGCCATTCAGCTACCGCACGACGCAGAGACTCTCGTTGTCCAAACAAAACATAACTTGTAGCGAGCACGGTTACTGCGCACAAGGCGTAGCATACCCACGAGAATCCACGCAAAAACTTTCGCGGGAAGAAGCTGGGGAGAATACGAGCACACGCAATAAACGCCATAGCCGTTGCACACCACCCGGTACGTTTCGAAGTATCCAGGAAAATGAGCGTAACGAATATGCCGATGATACTCGCTAGCAACAACCATCGACTCCCCGTATCGAGCTTCTCGCGTACACTCCGCCGGAAAAGAAAACCGAGACTAATCACCACTACGGAGACGATTGCGAAGGGGTTTATACAGAGGAATCGATAAACCCCATAACCCTTCTGCACAACGCTATACAGTACCTGCACATCAAACACAAGGAATCCGCTCGCTGTCGCTCGATGTAATGACGCTGGCGCAAAGACCAACGCCAAGGCTCCCAATCCATAACCAAACGTCAGAAGGAATTGCCCATCGATTCTGAAATTCTTCTCTTTGATTCGGATGAGCCAATACACCGCCAGGAGCAAGCACGCCACGATCGAGATCAGCTCGTGCCCCCCGGCAAGAATGAACCCAAAGGGTAACAAGAGCAACTGCCACACCGTCCGAATTGAAAGCCGTTGCAGAAGTACCTCCGCCCGGAAGATATAGAGAAACGTCGCCAGCGTGAACGTAAAGGGCCACAGGTAGTTGATCGACCCGGCGAACCAAATGCCCGCATCCACATGCACACAACACAAAATAAAGAGCGCGACAAAGAGCCAACGCCACTTCCCCGCTCGCCCGACCAGCTTCCACATCATGAAGCACAGCCATACCCACATCAGACTATTCGCCACTTCAAAGACGCCGTTCGGCATCCCCGCAAACAGCCGAAGCAGAAACGCTGTTGTAAATCTCCCCGATTCGCCGAGGTAATGCTCCCACGTGATCTGACATAAATTCGACCACATATCCGGCGTCGAGAAGAAACTCGACCACGTCGGCGACGTCCCCGCCGGCAACGGGTTGTTTCGGTAGAAATGGAAGAAGTAGCCGATGTCATCCGCTTGCCGTGGCAACAGCCACGAAAAGAGGAGCACCACAACAAACAACACCGCCAGCGGCGCAACTCGCGCCACGCGCGCCTTAATAGCAGACCAGTCCAACTTCATACTCTTTCCTCCCTAACGGATAATCCGGGCGGCACTCTGCGATACGCGACTTCTAGTCACCCAAAACAGATAAAGAGTATACCCCCCCCCTGTACAAGCCTGTCAACTCGCCCTTTCTATCCC
>CAVDHG010000130.1:0-5931 GCA_963608725.1 Agathobacter rectalis
CTTATGCAAAACCGCCTGCGCCCCTTCCAAAAATCCCCCCGCAACCGAGTTCGGGGGAGACAAGAGGCGGACGCGACTCAAACGCGAGGCGACCTCTCCCCAAACTCGGTTCGACCCCAAACCGCCCGCAACCGAGTTCGGGGGAGACGCGAGGCGGAGGCAACCCAAACGCGAGGCGGACACACCTCGATCTCGGTGCGGAGCCCCCCGATTTCCCCCTCTTTTACAAAAATGTAAAAGTCCCCCTTCCCTACCCCCTTGAACCGCGTTTGGGGAGTCTCCGCACCGAGATTGGGTCAAACGCGGTGCGGAGACGAGGAGAAGTCGGTTGCGGGGGGATCTTGGGATAAAGCGCGTTTGGGAGGTAAAAGGAGACAAAAAAGGGCGTTCCCGGTTGGGAACGCCCGAAAGGGTTAAACAAGAATCCGCGATTAGCTGAGGCGGATCTTGTTCACCAAGCGCATCAGCGTGCAGGTCGAGACCACGGCGACAACCAGCAGGATAATGCCGGAAACCGTGTTGGAGATTGCCCCGAACATCGGAGCCGCCTGCGCGTAGACCAGCGCACCGACGCCGAAGAGTGCCGACCAGATGGAGATGCAGCCCAGCACCATGCAGAGGATGCAGAGCGGCATATCCCACGCCGTTGCCGAGATGTCGCCAAGGCGACCCTCGAAGCGTTTCCAGCCGGGACCGCCAGCGCGGATCTTCTTGCAGAAGGAGATGAGGATCTCGTCGGGCTCGGGCTTGGTGAGGTAGGTCACAAGAATCCAGCCGATGGAGGTTACGACGATGCCGGTGAGGAGTTGCCAGGTATCGTAGTTCATAATCGCCTTCATGCTGTCGGAGTTATAGAAGGCGTAAATCGCAGTGCCCTCGCCACCGAAGATCTTGAAGACAGCGACGCAGAGGCAGCAGATCACCATGGCGGAAATCTCCGACCACGCATTAATACGCCACCAGAACCACCGCAGGATGTAGAGCAAGCCCGTACCCGCGCCCACCTGGAGCAGGAGGTTGAAGGAGGCGGTTGCGCTCTCCATGCAGAGGGCGACGAGCGCGGAGAGCACGAGGAGGGCGAGCATGCAGATTCGCCCAATGGTTACGGCGGTCTCCGGCTTGGTGTTCTTGTTCACGAAGCGCATCCAGAAGTCCTGAACGAAGTAGGAGGAGCCCCAGTTCAGGTGCGTAGCGATGGTCGACATATATGCCGCGATGAGGGAGGCGACGATGAGCCCGAGCCAGCCCTTGGGCATCTTGGCGATCATGGCAGGATAGGCGGCATCCTGTTGCAGGTAGGTGCGGTCGAGGTGCGTGATTTGCGAACGCATACCGACGAGTTGCCCAGCGGCGAGGCGGTTGCGCTCGTACTGGACGATGGCGGAGGCGTTTTCGATCGGAGCCGCATTCTCAGGAATGGAAAGCGCGAGCACGTCGTTGACGCACTCAGCCGTCTTGGAGTCGCGCATACGCTTTTCAAAGGCGTCCTTCTGGTCTTGCGGGAGAGCCTTCAGGTAGCGATCGGCATCCGCCTTGGAGGGATAGAACGCGGAGCGCGCATTGGCGATAGCCTTGTCGACATTCGCGACGTCCTTGGGGAAGGTCGTGCGGAGGGTGGCGATCTCCTCCTGAGAGAGGATGCCATCAGCCAAGCTCTGCTTGACCGCGCAGACGATGGGATCTTTGGTCTCCTGCGTGTACTCCTTGGCGGCACGCTCCTGGGCGTCCATCGGGAACTGCATGAGGGAGACGAGGGCAACGACGATCCACGGCCAGGGGCGGACGGCGTAGTGCAAGAAGTTGAAGAGGAGCGTGGCACCGATGGCGTTCTTCTCGTCCTTAGCCGAGAGCATACGCTGGGCGATGTACCCGCCACCGCCGGGCTCGGCACCCGGATACCAGCACGCCCACCACTGCACGGCGATGGGGAGGACGATCAGCATGATGAAGCCGGAGTAATCGGCAGGAGCACCCGCCGCGGCGGAGTTGACCGAGGGGAAGAAGGCGAGCTTGGCTTGGACGAAGCCATCGCTGAAGAGTGCGCCGAGGCTGGAGATGTGCCCAACGCTGTCGCTCTGCACGGCGTAGAAGGCGGCGAAGAAGGCACCCACCATCGCGATGGTGTATTGGTAGAAGTCTGCCCAGATGGAGCCGGTGAGACCGCCGAGGGTGGCGTAGATTGCCACACCCACGGAAGCGACGACGAGCGACCAGATGGGCGAGAGGTTGAACATGGTGCCACCGATCTTAATCGCTGCGAGCGAGACGGTTGCCATGATCAGGATGTTGAAGAAGATGCCCAAGTAGAGCGAACGGAACCCGCGAAGGATGGCGGCGGGCTTGCCGGTGTAGCGGATTTCGTAGAAGCCGAGGTCGGTCGCCAATTCGGAGCGACGCCAGAGCTTGGCGTAGACGAAGACGGTGAGCATACCCGTGAGCAGGAAGACCCACCAGCCCCAGTTGTTCGAGACGCCGTTGTTACGCACCATGCCGGTAACGAGGTTTGGCGTGTCGCAGGAGAAGGTGCACGCCACCATCGAAACGCCAAGGAGCCACCAGGGCATGGCGCGTCCGCCGAGGAAGAAGTCCGCCGCGCCGGTGCCTTTGTTCTTAATCTTGGCGATGATGCCCGGGAGCGAGCCGATGGCAATAACCGTAACGAGGAAGATTACGATGATAGCGTAGTCAAGCGTGGTTACATTTGCCAACGCCTGTGAGGCGAGGAGTGATTTGAACATGTGTAGAACCTACCTTGGGGTGAGAACAACTGGGCGAGAGAGAACGAAGAACGCCCCAGAGGGTCGAGCCTCTAGGGCGCTCACAGCGCGTTAGCACTCGGGGAGCGATGCGGCGGCGGCAGATTGACCGAGACGGCGCACCTGCTCATCGGGCATGAAGATATCAATCTTATACTCGGGGAATTCGGTGGCGAGCACCTTCTTCGCCGTGGAGAGGATGAGGTCGCCACCCTTTCCGGAGGAGACGCGCCCGAGGAGCATCAGAGAGGTATAGTCGTAGAACTCCGCGTACCACGGCAAGGTGTAGCCGAGATAGACGCCGATCGCCTCGTAAATCTTCACGGCGGTCGGGTCGTCGGCTTCCATCGCCTTCTGAACTTCCTTGAGGCGCAGAGGCAACGCTTCCTCCTTGAAGGGGAACCCGGCAGCGAGACCAAGCTTGTTCACCGCCTGCTGGGAGAAGTACAGCGCACCCACGCCCCGATCGCCCGACCACGGATCGACCGCCGCTTCGTCATTGAGATCCACGGGGGCGAACGCCAACTCCGAAATGCGCCCGGTGAGAACGCCCTTCTCGGAGTTATCGATGTAGCCCACCGCCTCGGACGTGCCCATCGCCAGCCCGATGATGCCCTTCTTGCCGAGCGCGAGACGCCCCACAAGCGCGGAGACGTCGCCATCGTTCGCCACCTCCATCGGCACACCGTAGTCTGCCTTGAGGCGTTTGAAGAGGAGCTGCGCCTGACGGTACTGCTCGGGATCCTTAATCCCCTTGATAAGCCCGGCATGACGAAGCTCGTTATCCACGATCACGCCCGCGGAGGAGCCACCGATCGCGTCGACCTTACCGCCGGGGAGATGAGAGATGGTCTCGTCAAAGCCCGCCTTGATGTGGTCGTAGTGATAGGCTGCCTCGGTGGCGTTGTAGGGATCCCACGGGACTTCCTTCTGCCAGACGCTCTCGCCATTGACCATTGCGGTGAGCTTGAAGTCGGAACCGCCGAGGTCGAACCCGATGCGGTTGCCGTTCATGTTTCCGCCCAGAGAGATGGAGAGGTCGTGCCCCTGCGGAATTTCGCTCGCCGGCATGGCGACGATTTCGATGGGGCGACCGTACACGGTCTTAAAGAAGTCCCAATCGAAGGCGCGAGCACCATGCTCGGTGTAGTCAGCTTTGATCTTCGCGACCACCGCTTCGGGCGCATCGATCATGACCTTGTAGCCGCCTGCCGACCAAAGCATGAACTTGACGATGCGCTCCACGAACTTCGGAAAGCCATCGCACCCCAGTGCCCGCTTCGGGTACGGGAGCTCGTAACGGTTGACCGCGCCATTGTCGCGCTCAATCGCGATGACAACGGTGCCATGATCCGGCTCAGCCTCGGCGGCAGCGCGGATGGCGCGAAGTTTCAGGAACGCCGGCTTGAACCCGGGGTCGAACGGTGGCTCGAACTTGAGCCCGCCACAATGGTTACACGACATAATTGCCTCCTTTTACGCAGGGTAGAAGATAAACTTAGACGCTGAGCTGCTTCCCGCCATCGACTTTGTTCTTGTCAAGCTCCAGCTTAACCGTCTCGATGCCCAGGGGCGCGATCTCATGCCACGCGCCACGCGTGAAGTCCGGCACCTCCACCGGCGCACCGTCGCGCTTGGACGACTTCTCAGAGAGCTCGGCGATGACCGACCACTGGCAGGATTCGTAGACGTTGATATCCAGCGGGAGACCGTTCTGCAGGCAGTAGCAGAGGCGCAGATCCATCAGGAAGTCCATACCGCCGTGCCCGCCCATCTTCTTGGCAATCTCGCCGGACTCTCTCCACAGCGGGTGGCGATACTTCGCCATGATCTCCTTCATCTGCGCGCCATTTGCCCAGCCGAGGTGCGGAGCCTTGTACTCCGGATCCAACGCGATCTGCAGGGGGTAATCCTTGAGGATGCCCTTCGTGCCACTGATGAGGTTGATGCGCGAGTAGGGCCGCGGGCTCGTGGTGTCGTGCTGAACCATGATGGTGCGCCCGAGCTCGGTCTTGATGATGGTGGTGGACATATCGCCCTGCGCCCAAGGTCCGGTCAACGCCTGCTTGTCGCTCATGCCATACTTGGTGCCCGTGGACTTCGCCTCCAAGGCTTCCATCTGCTTCTTGTGGTACGCCACGTACTCCGGGAAACCAAAGCAACCGCTGTTCATCGAGGTGAGCACGCGCATCTGGTCGCCACGCCCAACGTTCATATACTGGCAGATGGGGCCAAGCCCGTGGGTGGCATAGGGGTTGCCCGTGTGCTGCGCGTTCCACTTCAACCGCCAGAAGCCCTCGTAGGAATTCTCCTTGAAGTTCCACCCGCGCAGATCGTGGATGTACGCGCCCTCGCCGTGCACCAACGTCCCGAGGATGTTGTTGCGGATGAGGTTGAGCGCGAGCATCTCGTTCTCGCCGTAACAGCAGTTCTCGAGGAGCATGCAGTGCACGCGCTTCTCTTCTGCCTTGTTCACAATCTTCCAGCTGTCTTCCACCGTGAAGACCATCGGCACTTCGCACGCCACGTGCTTCCCGCACTCCATGGCGTACATCACCATCTCCACGTGCTTCTGCCAGGGCGAGGCGATGTAGACCAAATTCACTTCCGGGTCTTCAACCAGCTTCTTCCACTCTTCCGTGTTGCCGTAATACCCCTTCGGTGCGGCGAAGCCACGCTGCGTGAGCCACTTTGTGGGACCCTCTACGCGCCCCTTGAAGAGGTCGGCGAGTGCCGTTACGCGCACGCCCGGAATAGCGCAAAGACGATACACCGCGCTCGGACCGCGCATGCCCAAGCCGATGACGCCAATCTTAACCGTCTCAAGCGGTGCGCACTGGAGCGTCCCGACGTGCGGATACTTGCGCCCACCGAAGAGGTTGCCCCCCATCGCGCCAACCATCGAAACCGCGCCGGTCATGCCGGAAACCTTCAGAAAACCACGCCGAGTTGAATTCAAGCCCATCGGATACTCCATGCTTTACGTTTACACCTCGCTGTGCGAAGCGCACAGCATTAAACTCCTAGTAATGTACCGCAGAGGTCAAGGAAAAGTCAAGCCTCCACCCCCACCGCCCGCGCCCCGCAACCGAGTTTAGGGCAAACGCGAGGCGGACGGAGGGCAAACGCGAGGCGGAGGGATGGGAAACTCGGTTCAAACCCGAAATGCCCCGCA
>CAVDHG010000131.1:0-5924 GCA_963608725.1 Agathobacter rectalis
GATTGGGTCAAACGCGGTGCGGGGAGACCCCGAACTCGGTTGCAGGGGTGGGGGAGGATGGGGTGAGTTTGGAGGGGTGAAAAGTAGGGGAAGGGAGGGGGTAAAGGCGGGAAGGAAGAAAAAGGTTGCTTTTTGGGCGACAATTTAGTATCATTTCGCCACTTTTTCTTTGTGAAGCGGGGGAAACCCCATAGCGTCAAGGAGGTTCTCCATGAGCCAACATAGAAGCCTTAAAGGTTCAGGCAAGATTACGAGCAAGCGCAATGTGCTCAAGCGTTTCGAGCGCATCAACCTGCTCATCAAGCGTGGACAGTGGAAAGAGGGCGACCGCGGTCAGGGTCTTCGCAAGACCATGCCCGAGGCGTAAAAGCCTGTTTTTGCGGATCGGCGAAGGGATTTTCCGCTTTGCCGGTTCGGAGTTAAGGTGTAGCGGCACCTGAGAGTATCCGACACAACGATATTCCGAAGACCGCAACCCAAGCGCGAAGGGAGGTGAATAGAATGATCCAAGTCCGTCTCAAAAAGGGCGAATCCGTTGAGCGTGGTCTCAAGCGTCTGAAAAAGATTCTCGACAAGGAAGGGCTGATCAAGCAACTTCGCGCAACGCGTTACTACGAGAAACCTTGCGAAAAGAAGCGTCGCAAATCTGCGCGTGCTCGTATCCGCGCCAAGTCTCGTTCGGCAATGGCGCAGTTCTAATTCGAGAACAGCTTACAAAAAGCGGGCGTCCCTAAACCGGGACGCCCGCTTTTTATTGTGCGCTCAGCCCTGACGGAGAAGGCGCGGAGGGATAAAAAGAATGGGCGACAGGAGAATAAACCCTGTCGCCCATTTTCGTCTTCGCCCGGCAAGGGGCGGAGGCGTTACTTATCTGTCAGCGCGGCAACGCCGGGGAGCACCTTGCCTTCGAGGTATTCGAGGGAGGCACCGCCACCGGTGGAGATGTGGCTCATCTTGTCCGCCAGCCCGGATTTCTTCACCGCGCTTACGGAGTCGCCACCGCCGATAATCGAGATGCCACCGTTCGCCTTGACTTGCGCCACGGCTTCGCAGACGCCGAAGGTGCCCTTGGCAAAGGCGGGCATTTCGAAGCAACCCATGGGGCCATTCCAGACAACCGTCTTGGCACCCTTCAGGGCGTCCGAGAAGAGTTCGACGGATTTGGGTCCGATGTCCAGCCCCATCCAGCCGTCCGGGATGTCGCCGGAGACGACCTGGGTGTTAGCTTCGGGGTCAAACGTGTCGGCGATGATGTTGTCGACGGGGAGGAGGAACTTGACGCCCTTCTCCTTGGCGAGAGCGAGCATGTCGGCAGCGTAGCCGAGCTGGTCATCCTCGCAGAGGGAGTTGCCAATCTTCTGCCCCTGCGTCTTGAGGAAGGTGTATGCCATGCCACCGCCGATAATGAGCGTGTCGACCTTCGTGAGCAGATTCTTAACCACGGCAAGCTTGTCGGAGACCTTCGCGCCACCGAGGATCGCCACGAAGGGGCGAACGGGGTTCTCGACGGCAGAGCCGAGGTACTGAATCTCCTTCTCCAGAAGGAAGCCGGAGACGGCGACGGGGGCGTACTTGGCAATCACGGCGGTAGAGGCGTGGGCGCGGTGCGCAGCACCAAAGGCGTCGTTGCAATAGATGTCGCCATAGGAGGCGAGCTTCTTCGCCATCTCTTCGCACTTCGCCTTCAGCTCGGCTTTCGCCGCCTTGTACTGCTCGTCGGTCATGTCGTCGGTCTTCTTGACCTTGGCAGTCTCCTCTTTATAGAAGCGGGTGTTCTCCAACATGAGGACTTCGCCGGGCTTGAGCGCGGCGGCAGCGTCGTCTGCCTTCATGCAGTCCGGCGCGAAGGCGACGGGTTTGCCCAGGCACTTGGCGAGGTATTCAGAGACGGCTTTCAGCGAGAACTCCGGCTCGTAGCCTTTGCCCTTCGGGCGACCGAGGTGGCTCATCAGCACCAGAGAGCCGCCGTTGTCAAGGACGTAACGGATCGAGCCGAGTGCGCCTTGGATGCGGGTGTCGTCTTTAATCACGCCGTCTTTCATCGGCACGTTGAAGTCCACGCGCATAACTACGCGCTTGCCCTTGAGGTCTACATCTCGCAGTGTCATCTTGTTCATGCTTCGTTCCTTCCGATTAGAAAACCGATTAACGGGTGGAGTATACCATATCAGCCCCGCGCACACCTAGGAGGCTTGCTGGACGGCTGAGACGTGTCCATCCTTAAACTCAATCCGCAAAACCTCTTTCCACTCATACTCGGGCGTGTCATCGAGGTAGTAGCTCTTGCGAATCGAACCGCGGACATCGTGATACACCGGGCGCATGGCGGGGTAGAGCCGCTCGTTGTAGCCCAGAATCTTGTAAATCCAAACCTCGGTTCTCCCATTCGTGGCTACGCGCTGGAGGCGTTCGTTCGGCGCGCCGTAGACAATCCAGACGGCGTCGGCGTCATCGCCCAAGCGAATCTGCCCGCGCCTCAACCGCTCTTGCACGGTCGCCGGATATGCCGAGAAGACTTCCTGCTTCTGCGCAATGCGCTCCTCGATCCCGGGAGCACAGGCACTCAACGCCAAGAGCGCAAGGCAGAGGCTCACCCGCACCGTGGCGCGGAGGATGGTGGCAGGAGAAAGACTCACTTGGTGTACCCCCACGAGAGCAGGGCTTTGCAGAAGTTGTCGCGTGCCTTCGCGGACTTAAAGCCGGTTACGCACCCGAGCAAGCGACGCCCCCCGCGCAGGCAGGAGAAGGTTACGCAAAAGCCGGAAGCCTTGGTGTAGCCCGTCTTCAATCCGTCAACGCCGGTAACGCGTTGGAAGACCAGGTTGTTGTGGTTCTTCAATTCCGTCTTGCCGTTGCGGAAGGTGTCCATGGGGGTGGCGGCGAGGCGCATGACCTCTGGGTAGGTGAGGAGTTGCTCGCCCAAGAGAATCATATCGTGCGCCGAGGCGAGGTTGTTGCGCTTCGCCGAATCGCCCAGACCGTGTGCGTCGTAGAAGGTGGAGTGCGTCATGCCCAACTCCTTGGCGCGTTGGTTCATCCGCTTGATGAACGCGCCGATGTCGCCACCGCCGAGGTACTCACCAACCAAGTAGGCGGCGTCGTTGGCGGACTTAATCGCGACAGCCTTGAGGAGTTCGCTCATGGGGAAGGACTCCTTGGGGTCGAGCCAAACCTGCGAGCCACCGATCTTGTAGGCTTCGACGGTTACAGGAATCACCGTGTCGCGCTTGACCTTCCCGGCGCGGATATCCTCCTCGGCTAGGAGAAGGGTCATCATCTTCGTCATGGAGGCAATCGGGACGGCTTGCTCGGGAGCTTTCGCCCACAAGACGCGCCGAGTCGCGGGTTCAACGAGGATACCCGTCCCGCACGAAGCCTCGTCCTTCAGACCAATGTGCGAGACCGCGCCGGTGAAGGAGTAAGGCGTCGCAGGGAAAGCGACAGTGCTGCTCGGCGTCTTCTCGGCTTCTGGGCGCGGCGTTTCTGCCGGCGCGGGAGTAGGCTTCGTGGTCGGTTGCGCGGGAGTGGCGGGCTGTGCCGGGGCGGGTTGCTCGGCAGGTTGCGCTTCCGACTCGCCCTCGCTCTTTCCGCTTGCGTTCGCGAAGAGCATCCAGCCGACAATGAGAGCCACCCATCCGAGGATAGGAAGCCCCCACACCAAGAGGAGGCGCGTAAAGGAGCGGTCAGACTCGTTCGGCAATGTGTACTTGCTACTCATGGCATTGCGTCCTTAAACGTTGAACAGGAAGTGCACCACGTCGCCCTCCTGCATGACGTACTCTTTCCCCTCAACGCGGAGGAGCCCCTTCTCGCGGGCGTGCGCCTCACCGCCAAGGGCAACGAAGTCTTCGTAGGAGACGACCTCGGCGCGGATGAAGCCTCGCTCGAAGTCGGTGTGAATCACGCCCGCTGCCTTCGGAGCCGTCCACCCTTGGCGGATTGTCCAAGCCCGCGCCTCCATGGGGCCTGCCGTGAAGAAACTTTGCAAGCCGAGCGTGTGATACGCCTTGCGAATGGTGAGATCCAGTCCGGACTGCTCCAAGCCGTAGGAGGCGAGGAAGTCTTGCCTCTCTGCGTCGGAGAGCCCGGCAAGGTCGGCTTCCATCGCTGCGCAGATGATGACGACGTCCGAACCGTGCGCCGAGGCGTGCGCCTTGAGCGCGGTAACGTGCGCATTGTCGGGCTGACCGAGGTCGGCTTCGCCCACGTTCGCCACGTAGATGACGGGTTTATCGGTCAAGAAGTGAAGCTCTTTGCGGCACGCCGCAAGCGCGTCCGGGTCATCCCAAACGAAGGTTCGCGCCGGGGCACCACCATCCAGATGCGCCTGCAACGCCTTCATGGCTTCGACCTCTTTCGCCAACGCCTTATCGGCTCGCGCCTGACGGCTCACGCGGTCGAGCCGCTTGTCCAGACTTTGCAGGTCGGCAAGGACAAGCTCCGTCTCGATAATGCCCACGTCGCGCACCGGGTCAACGGAGCCTTCCACGTGCACCACGTCATCATTGTCGAAACAGCGCACCACTTCCAGAATTGCATCACACTCGCGGATGTTCCCGAGGAACTGATTGCCCAGCCCTTCGCCCTTGGAGGCTCCGCGCACCAGCCCGGCGATGTCCGTAAAGTCCACCGTGGCATGGATGATGCGCCCGCTCTTGCAGATCTCCGCAAGCTTCTCCACCCGCGCATCGGCAACGGGCACGGTCGCCTTGTTCGGCTCAATCGTGCAGAAGGGGTAATTCGCCGCTTCCGCATTCTGCGCACGGGTAAGCGCATTAAACAGGGTGGACTTCCCCACATTCGGAAGCCCCACGATACCAACGGCAAGACTCATCTCCAACCTCCGGCGCGAACAAATGCCAGCTCTCGTTTCCCGACCATCCAGACCATGTACGCGATCAGGGGCAGGATGAACGAGTCGACGTTAAAGAGCATACCCCAGAGCAGGGCGACAAAATCCGGCGCACCCGCCGGGCAGGGCAGGTGAACCCCGAAGCACAGCCCGATCACCCACTGCACCACCCAGAGAATCGCAATCCCTTGACCGACCCATACCGCGATCTCGGTGGCACGCACCTTGGAAAGATGGAAGACCTGCAGGAGCGAACGCAAGATGCGCCCGCCATCCATGGGAAAGGCAGGAATCAAATTAAAGCACCCCAAGCCGAGGTTAAGACCCGCCAAAACCGAAAAGAAGAGGTTTTCTTGGACATAAACTATCCCGGTATAGGGGTCAAGCAGGCGGGTTGCAAAGACGTCGGCAAGCACCCAGCCGATCGCCGCCAGTAGGAGCGAACAGGCGGGCCCGGCGAACGCCATGAGTGCCTCCTGCCAATCCTTCTCCGGCATGCGCGTAACCATTGCGCATCCGCCCAGCACTTGGAGCGTAATGCTGTGCACGCGCCCCCCGAAGGCGATAGCCACCGCGCTGTGCGCCAATTCGTGAAGGAGAATCGAAAGAAGCAGAACCACAGCGACCACGAACCCCGTTGTGAGACTTCCCACCTGCCAAAAGAGCAACAGCAGGAGCAAGCCCAGCGACAGGTCAGCCCGGATCGGGATACCGCCAATTTCGAAGAGAGTCCACGAGGTCTGCATGTGTCCCGCCATTATACCATATTACATTCCCGCGTTTCCCCGAGCCCTCCAAAGCACGGGTCGGACAGACCCCAAACTCGCCTCAATCCCAACTCCTCCCGCAACCGAGTTTGGGGTGTCTCCGCACCGCGATCGGGGTCTCTCCGCACCGCGTTTACTTCAATCTCGGTGCGGAGACCTGGGAAACTCGGTTCAAGGGGGTGGGAAAAATGAATCTCTACCTTTTTGGTAAAGATAGGGAAAAAGGGGGTGTCCGAACCGAGATTGAGGTGAGGTCGGTTCGCGTTTGGGTCAAACGCGGTGCGGAGAGACCCGAAACGCGGTTG
>CAVDHG010000132.1:0-5911 GCA_963608725.1 Agathobacter rectalis
ACCGAGTTTGGGGTCTGTCCGCACCGAGATTGACCCGATCGCGGTGCGGAGGGAGAGGAATCTCGGTTGCGGGGGTGGGGTGGGGCGGACGGGAGTGGGGGGATGTGTTACACTGTTTCGGATAGGAAAGGAGTGCGTATGAATCGTTTTCTGGTTTTTTGTCTCGGATTGTGTCTGCTCGGCGGGTTGCACGCCGAGAAGGTGTTGGTTGTCGCCTCGGTTGAGACGCCCGACGAGCGAGCAGAGGCGTTCTTTAAGGAGTTGCCTAAGACGGTTACAGGCGAGGGCGTGCAGGAAGATCGGCGCGTTGCCCTGGAGCGGTTCCGCCATTTGGCGAACCATCAGGACGAGGTGTATAAGCGGTATGCGCAGACGGCTCGCGGGCGGACGTTGCTTCTGGCGAGCGATCTCTTCGTGGCGACGCTCGCGCCGAAGCTGGGCGAAGGGGTCGCGGTGCAGAAGGTAACGAGCACCCCGCCCGAATCGCAAGACGTCGCCCTCCTGCGCCTGGTGGTGGCAGACCCGGTTAAGGTTGGCGACGAGCAGGAGACCGTGCGCACGCAGGTCGTCATCGTCTCAGCCGAAGACCTCAAGGGGAAGGTGCTCTTCTCCGCGCCCATAACGGTAACCGAGACGCGCAAGGGGAAGGACTCGGCGGGCTTCGACGTTGCGATCTTCCAGTCGGCTCTCAACCAAGCGGCGGACGCGGTGGCGAAGCACTTCAATCCAAGCGCGGCAGTCGCGAAGGCGTCGCCCCTCTACGAAGTGGGCGCGACGACGTGGGACGTCAAGTCTGCGCAGGTTACTACGTGCGCCCTCATGCAGCAACCCGTCGCGCCCGCCGTGCCGACGCTCCTGCCCGGACTCCAACCCTCCGTGCTCTACTCGTGCAAGGCGTCGGTGGCTCCGTTGGATGGTTCGCTCCTTGGCGTGGGGGAGGTAACTATCGCCGGAGAAACGTTTAAGAATAACAGTGCGCTGTTGCGCGGTGCGCTCTTGCCTGCGCTTCAGGGCGCGGGGTGCCGAGCCGTCCTGCGCGGAGCGCAGAGTGACGCGCTTCGTTCGGCGCAGGCGCGCGCTTTGCCCGACCGCACGCTGTCGCTCCGCGTGCTGAGCTACACGGAGTCGGCGCAAGTGCCGGAGGCTTCCACGGCGTTGCCCTTGACCGTGCAGGGGCGCGTGGAGGTGGTGGCGTTGCTGACGGTGGCGGAGCGAGCGACGGGCGACGTCCTCTTCGCGCAACCGATCAAGCTGGCGATTCCGATTGTCGCTGCGCTGGACGCCGACAACCCGCGCACCACGCCCTTCCCGGCGGAGATGGCAGTTACGCTCCTCTCGGCTCGCGTGGCAGAAGCTGTCCGCGCCTTGCCCTAACCGGAGCGCACGCATGCCTGTCTACGATTACCAAGCCAAAGACCCGGCGCACGGTTGCGCGAAGTGTCGGGAGCCGTTCGAAGTGATGCGCAGGCTCGATGAGCCACCGCTTCTGCGCTGTCCGCAGTGCAACGCTCCGCTCGTCAAGTTGATCGCCGCGCCTGCCCTCGGGCGGAGTAAGAGCGGGTTGGACGACCGGGCGAAGGCTGCCGGGTTTCACAAACTCAAGCGCGTCGACAAGGGCGCGTTCGAGAAGCTGTACTGAGAGCTTATGACCGAGATTGAAGAATTGAACCGCCGTTTCGGCGCCGCCGGGCGCGTGGCGTTCCGTCCGGGGCCGGACGGTTTGCCGCTTGCCGTGCTCATCGCGCCGCAGGGCGTGTGCGAGGTGTCGCTCTTTGGCGGGCAGGTGCTGAGGTACCGTCCGCTCGGGTTTCAGGATGCGCTGTGGCTAAGCCCGCTGGCGGACTTCTCCGGGGCGCGTGCGATTCGGGGCGGGATTCCGGTGTGCTGGCCGTGGTTCGGGAAGGCACCCGAGGGGATGCCGGAGGGGACGCCGTCGCACGGCTTTGCGCGGTTGGCTCTCTGGCGCGTTACGGAGAGCTCGTACAGCGCGAAGGAGACGACCCTTTCGTTGGAGTTGACCGACCGCGATGCCACGCACCCGGCGTGGAAGGCACCCTATCGGCTGACGCTCGAGATCTCCCTCGGCGACTGCCTGACGCTGGACTTGCAGACGCGCAACCTCGCCTCCGAACCCGTAACCTACGGCGAAGCCCTCCACGCCTACCTGCGCGTGGCAGACATCCGCCAAGCCTCGCTCTTCGGTTTGGGGGATGCTCCGCTCCGGTTCGACGAAGCGCAGACCTTCGACACCGTCTTCCCCAAGGCGGATCCGACCCTGCTCCTCGCCGACCCCGTGATGGAGCGCATGACCGCGTTCTCTGCCGACGACGCCTCCGCCGTGGTGGTCTGGCACCCCGCGCTGGAGCACACGATTGACGATATGCCCCTCGACGCGCCTCGGCACTTCCTCTGCGTGGAGCCAGCCAATCCGCACCACACCGGCGGGCAGATCACCCTCAAGCCCGGCGAAGCGCACACGCTCACCCTCCGTCTCCAATGCACCCCGCAAAACAGAAAGCAAGTATGACCACGAAAGCCCTCCTTAAGACCCTCGATTACGCCATCCTCAAGCCGGAAGCCACCATGCACGACCTCTTGCACGCCTCAGAGACGTGCCGAGAACTCGGCGTGGGGTGCCTCTGCGTGAAGAGTTGCGACGTCCCCTTCGCCGTGGACTGCCTGCGCGGAAGCTCCACCAAGGTGGCAGCAGTGGTCGGCTTCCCGCACGGCAACACCTTTGGTTCGCTCAAGGCTCTGGAGGCGCAGCTTGCCGTTTCGCAGGGAGCCGAGGAGATCGACATGGTCATCAACGTCTCGGCTCTGAAGGACGGGGACACCGAAGGGGTGGAGGATGAGATTCGCGCCGTGGTTACTGCCGCCTTCCCGCACGCCGTGAAGGTGATTCTCGAAACCGCGCTCCTCTCGCCCGCGGAGATTCGTAAAGGCGTCGCTTGCGCCATCCGGGGCGGGGCGGCGTTCGTGAAGAGCTCGACGGGCTTTGCCTCGCAGGGCGCGACGCCCGAAGCAATCCGCACGATGCTCTCAGCCGCGAAGGGGAAGATCCAGGTGAAGGCGTCCGGCGGGATCCGCACGCGTGCCGACGCGGAGATGTACTTGAAGATGGGGTGCACGCGCCTGGGCGTGGGGAACGTCGAAGCCCTGCTCAAGTAAGTTTCCAAAGACCCTCTAACAACCTCTCCTCGCGAAGCCACAAACTCCGCTTTTGGTCTCTTTTGTTTTTTCGCCCGCAACCGAGTTTGACCTGTCTCCGCCTCGCGTCTCCCTCCTCTCCGCCTCGCGTTTCCCCCAAACGCGGTACGGAGGGGTATTTTTTATGAATCCCTACCTTTTTGGTAAAGAATGGGGAAACAGGGGAGGTCGAACCGAGTTTGGGGTCTCTCCGCCTCGCGTTCGAGGTGCGTCCGCCTCGCGTTTGGGGGAAAGGCGGTTGCGGGGGTAGGGGAGGAGGGATATAAAAAACCGGGAGGCGCAGTGAGCGACTCCCGGTTTTTGTTTCGCGTGTGGGGACGCGATTAGTCGTCGGACTCCGAGTAGCCCATGACCTTGCCGGCTTTCCGGCGCTTCTCGACGATCTCGTCCTGCAAGCCCTTCGGCACCGGCTCATAGTGGTCGAAGACCATCGTGAATGCGCCACGCCCCTGGGTAAGGGTGCGGATGGTGTTGGAGTAGCCGAACATTTCGCCGAGGGGAACGAAGCCGTGCACGAGGCGTGCGCCACCGCGCTCTTCCATGCCCTCGACGCGCCCGCGACGCTGGGAGAGCGAACCCGTCGCTGCGCCCATGTAGTCTTCGGGGACGACCACTTCCACCTTCATGATCGGCTCCAGGAGCTGGGGCTGGCTAGCCAAGAAGACCTGCTTGAAGCACTGGCGAGCCGCCGTCTGGAAGGCGAATTCGGAGGAGTCGACGTCGTGATACGAGCCGTAGAAGAGCGTCGCCTTGAGCGGAAGCACGGGGTAGCCAGCCAAAGGACCGGACTCCATTGCCGCACGGATGCCCTTTTCGACCGCGGGGATGTATTCGCCGGGGATGACGCCACCCTTGATGTCGTTGACGAACTCGAACTCCTTGCCGGGCTCTTGCGGGGCGAACTTCATGCACACATGACCGTACTGACCGCGACCGCCGGACTGCTTTTTGTGCTTGTACTCGCCCTCGCCTTCCACGGAGATGGACTCGCGGTAGGCGACTTCGGGGCGACCGACCTCGCACTCAACGTTGAACTCGCGCTTCAGGCGGTCGACGATGATCTCCAAGTGGAGCTCACCCATGCCCGAGATGATGGTCTCCGACGTCTCTTGGTCGAACGCCACGGTGAAGGTGGGGTCTTCCTGAGCGAGGGTGTGCAGGGCGTTGCCGAGCTTCTCGTTGTCCTGACGGGAGACGGGCTTGACGGCGATCGAGATCACCGGCGCGGGGAAGTCGATGGATTCGAGGTGGATGGGGTGCTCGGGGTCGCAGAGCGTGTCGCCCGTGCGGGTATTGGGCAAGCCGATAACCGCAACGATGTCGCCGGCGTGCGCCTCCTCGAGTTTCTCCTGATGGTTGGCGTGCATACGGAACAGACGGGAGATGCGCGCCTTCTTGTTGATGGAGGAATCGAGGATTTCCTCACCTGCCACGAGGGTGCCGGAGTAGACGCGGGTGAAGATGATCTTCCCCATGTTCTTATCCGCCATAATCTTAAAGGCGAGCGCAGAGAGAGGCTCGTTGTCATCAGGCTTGCGGATGATGGAGGGATCGGCTTCGTCGGCAACCGGAGGCACGTCGAGCGGGCTGGGGAGGTAGCTCACCACGGCGTCCAGGAGGATCTGAATGCCCTTGTTCTTAAACGCCGTGCCGCAGAACGCCGGAACGATGGAGCGGGCGATGCAGCCCTTGCGCAAGCCCTTGATAATCTCTTCCTTCGAGAGCGTCCCTTCCTCGAAGTACTTGTTCATCAGCTCTTCGTCCTGCTCGGCAGCCGCTTCGATCATCTCGTGGCGCATCTCCTCGCACTTATCCTTAAGCTCGGCGGGGATGTCGGAGTAGATCTGCTTCATGCCCTGAGAGGCTTTATCGTAGGTTACGAGGCGATTCTCCAGGAGGTCAACCACGCCCTCGAAGGTTTCGCCTGCGCCCAGGGGGCAGACCATCGGAACGGGGCGGGCGTTGAGCTGTTCGCGCACCTGATCCATCACGGAGAAGAAGTTCGCGCCCACGCGGTCCATCTTGTTCACGAAGATGAGCTTCGGCACTTTGTACTTCTCGGACTGACGCCACACCTGCTCGGACTGGGGCTGGACGCCGCCGACCGCGCAGAAAACCGCCACCGCACCGTCCAGGACGCGCAACGAACGCTCCACTTCCGCCGTGAAGTCCACGTGTCCGGGAGTGTCGATAAGCGAAATCATGTAGTCTCCCCACATGACCGCCGTCGCCGCGGAGGTGATCGTAATGCCACGCTCCTGCTCCTGAACCATCCAGTCCATCGTTGCGCCACCGTCGTGCACTTCGCCAATCTTGTGGTTCTTGCCCGAGTAGAAGAGGATGCGCTCAGACGTGGTGGTCTTGCCGGCATCGATATGTGCCATGATGCCGATGTTGCGGACGTGATCCAAGGGAATCTTGCGTGCCATAAGAATAGGGACTCCAAAAACGCTGTTAGAGAATAATATCGCGTAAGTCTATCAAAATCCACCCACCTCGCGCAATAGGAACTTATCCCGCAACCGACTTTCCCCTCCCTCCGCCCCTTGTCTCCCCCAATCTTGACGCAGACTCACCCCAAACTCGGTTCGACCACCCCCCTTTCCCCTATCTTTACCAAAACGGTAGGGATTCCCTTTTTCCAACCCCCGCAACCGAGTTTGGGGTCTGTCCGCACCGCGTTTACCCCAAACGCGAACCG
>CAVDHG010000133.1:0-5907 GCA_963608725.1 Agathobacter rectalis
CCCAAACGCGGTGCGGAGACACCCCAAACTCGGTTGCGGGGAGGGGGGAGTTGGGGTTGTTTTTTGCTTGCGGTGGCGGGGGAGTTTCGGTATGCTATTAGCAGAAGGTTTGCATGAGGCAGACAACTTGGAAATGCGTGTGCCTTATAAGCGCGTGGAGCGTGGCTCTATGCGCATGGGCTGTTGTCCCCGGTTCCGCCCTCTCCCCGGCGTGTACCAAGGCAGACCCGTACACCTTCATCAACAGCGCAGGTGCCACGCTCTCCTTGCCCAGCACGCTCTACCCGGAATGGTCAATCTTCAACGCCTCTAAGGAGTCCTCCGAAACAGCGTCGAGCTATTCCGTCTCCGACGGCTCGGACGCCTCCATCGGCGCGGGCATGTTCACCTTCTCCGAGAAGTTGCTCTCCGACGAATCTGCCTACCTCGCCCTCAAAATCCAGGACACGGACGGCAGTCCGCTCTCCCTGGAGCCGACGGCGAACAAGCTGCGCAAGGACAGCTTCTCCTTCAAGGTTCGCTTTGCGCGTTCCGACGCGGCTCCGGACATCGACACGCTCAAGGAGATGTATCCCTCGTATGCCGCGAGCAAGCCGACCTCCGACGGTTTACTGCCCACGTACACGGCGGCGAAGCTGGGAGTCTGCGTCCTTCAGGATGGTTACTTCTACGTTTCTCGCGTGCGGAGCGGTTCTTCAACGGATACCGACACGGGCATGGCGGAGGACTTCGTCTTTGAGTTCTGCAAAACGAAGTATACGTATGAGGCGGTCTGCCCGGGCGAAGGGGCGGTGATCATCCGCATAGAGTTCCTGAGTTACACGGACGATTCGGGTCAGAACGCGCCCGCACGCAGTTTCCGGATATGCGCCCGCGCCGCCGACGCGGATGAGAGCGCAGAGGTCTGCCTCACCGAGGGGCGCGGTTACCGGTGGATGACCACGGAGGAGAAGGGTTACGCCTTCGACTTCTCCTCGCTCGAAGCGGATGACGACTGCCAGTGGTTCCCGGCGATCGACAATGCGTGCGCAGCAAGTTCGCCGGAGCGTTTGGACGTCAATACCATCGACTCGTTGCAGTACGCGGCTTTCTCGGCGACGGGTGGCGGTTTGTATTCGGCGTGGATGGAAGCCAACCGCGAGGTGGAGACGGCTGCGACGTTGAGTGCGTATGCGCTCGGCTCCTTCGAGCCCTTCGTCAACGGCTCCGGGACGCTCCTCGCGCTTTACGTGGACTGGGCGGCGACCTACGGCGTCTCGCTCTCGGAGTACCTGGATCGCGCAAGCTCCGCCTCCATCCTCTCGCTCGCCTCGGCAGATGCCACCGATTCTGGAAGTCTCTCGGATACGGCGTTCAACGCGTTCCTCCTCAACATGGATCCGAAGGTGGCAGAGGGCACGACCCTTTCGCTCCTGCTCACGGGGTTGACCACCGAGGGCGACAACATCCTCTTCACCGCGTGCGCGCCGGCAGGTGCCTCGCTGGCAACGTCAATCTCCAGGGCGGGCAAACTCTACGTGCGCCGGGCGGCGTCGCCGGCAGGTGTGGCGTCGGCAGAGTTGGTCGCGCTGGAGAGCTCGCAGTTCTCCGTGGCGGATAATCAAGGGAACCTCACCGTGCAGCTGCCCCGGAAGGTTGGGACGGGTGAGGACGCCGTAGAGATGCCCTTCCTGCAAGTGTTGCTCAAGCCGATTACGGAGACGCCGTAGCGCGGGAATGAGCGTTGCGGGGCGTGGGGGCAAAGGAAGTTCGAAGCAGATGAAGCAGATTGGTTTGTGGGCGTTGGCGGTTTGGAGTTTGGCGTGCGTGGCATGGGCGGCTCCCGAAGTGAGCGACGACCCCTTCTATCCTCAGATTACCTTTGCCGATTCCACCGTGCTCGCGGAGTTCCGCCTGCGGTCGCCCGGGCAGCACCTCTACGTTGACATGTTCGCTTGCTCGCTGGGCACGCCGGAAGTCAAAGCCTCCACGGCGAAGGACGAGACCGGGCGCGAGTACTATGCGGGCAATGCGTCGTTCACCTGGCAAGCCTCGGCGGGCACGACCTTTACGTTGGACTACCAGGGGTGCGACGAGGCGCAGTGCTACATGCCTCAGAGCCGAACCTTCACGATCCGCGCCGATGGCTCGGTTGTCGAGGGGAAGGCGGAGACGGTCGCGGAGCCGAAGCCGGAATGGCGGAGCGTGAGTGGCTTCTTGGAGCCGGAGGCGTTTGTGGCGTTCCTGCGGGGCGAAGAGGCGGAGGCTGGCTCCGCGCTCGGGGCAACGGCGGGCTTCTTGTCCGACCCCAAGGGCTGGGTGGAGGAGCACGGCGTCTGGCTCTTGCTGGGCGTGGTATTCCTCGGCGGGCTGGCGTTGAACCTCACGCCGTGCGTCCTGCCCATGATGCCGATCAACCTCGCCATCATCGGCGCGGGAGCGGTGGGCGCGAGCCGTTGGCGGGGCGCACTGCGAGGCGGGGCATACGGTCTGGGCATCGCGGTGGCGTATGGCGTGCTGGCGTTGATTCCGGTCTTGACGGGCGCGGCGTTCGGCGCGATTCAGTCGGCTTGGTGGTTCAACGCGTTGATCGCGGTGGTCTTCGTGCTCCTCGCGCTGGCACTCTTCGACGTCTTTCTCATCGACTTCACGCGCTTTGCCGGCGCAGGGAGCGGGAAGCAAGGCACCGTGGCGGCATTCGTCGCGGGGGCGATCAGCGCGGTGCTGGCGGGAGCGTGCGTGGCTCCCGTGCTCCTAGCGGTGTTGCTCCTGACGGCGGACTTCTGGGCGGCGGGCTTTACGAGTGCGCTCTGCCTGCCCTTCGTCCTAGGGCTCGGGATGGCGTCGCCCTGGCCGATCGCCGGAGCGGGGCTGGCGTGCCTACCGAAACCCGGCGCGTGGATGCTCTGGGTGAAGAAGCTCTTCGGCGTGGTGATCCTCTGCTTCGCGGTGGGCTACGGCTGGACGGCGTTCAAGGCGTTGCGCCCGGCGGAGGGCTTGGACGGCACGAACCTCCCGAGCATTCAGGAAGCGATACGCGCCGCCACCAGCGAAGGGAAACCCGTCCTCCTCGACTTCTGGGGCACGGCGTGCAAAGCGTGCGACGAAATGGACGCCAAGACCTTCCCCGCGAAGGCAGTGCAAGCGGAGCTTGAGCGGTTCGCCGTGCTCAAGGTGCGGATGGATTTGGCGGACAAAGCGATTGGCGAGACGCAGCGATTTTTCGGCATTAAGGGCTTACCCACCTACGTGGTGATTGAGCCGTAGCCGAAGCCTGAAAGGACATGGAAGAAGATGAAACGCACACTGCTCGCTCTCGGGTGCGCACTGGTGTTGGGCGCAGGCTCGGCGCAGGCGCAAGCCGTTATCCCGAAACCCGCCTCGATGGTGCTCACGCAGGACGCCTCGGGCAAACCTGCTAAGCCCTTCCGCCTCAAGTGGGGGCAGACGGTCGGGGGCGAGACGCGCTTCGCCGAGCAGTTCCAGACGCTCCGCCACGCGCTCGCGCCGGCTTCCGGGATTTGGCTCAAGGTCTCCGAGAAGGCTCCCACCTTCCGCTTCGACTTCGACGCATCGCTCCCCGCAGAGGGCTACGCGCTTTCCGTCTCCGAGAAGGGCGTGGTCTTCCGCGCCTCCACCCCCGCCGGAGCCTTCTACGCCATCCAGACGCTCCGCCAGCTCCTCCCGCCTGCGATTTTCCACGCCGCCCCCGTCCGCGCCGACTGGGCGATCCCCGCAGTCGAGATCTCGGACGCTCCGCGCTACGCTTGGCGAGGCGTCATGCTCGACCCTTCCCGAAACTTTATCTCCGTTGAGGAAATCAAGCACGAGATCGACGTCATGTCGGCGCACAAGCTCAACGTTTTGCACTGGCATTTGGCGGATGACCAAGGCTGGCGCATCGAGATCAAGCGTTACCCGCGCCTGGCGGAGGTGGGCGGTGCCCGACCCGAGACGCCCCGCCCCTTCAATCGCGCCCAGATGGATGGCGAAGCGCAGAGCGCGCGTTACTACACGCAGGAGCAGATCCGCGAGGTGGTGGCATACGCCGCCTCCCGCTTCGTAACCGTTGTCCCCGAAATCGAGATGCCCGGACACGCCACTGCCGCCCTCCGCGCCTACCCCGAGCTTTCCTGCACCGGCAAACCCGAGCTCGCCCCCAAGTGGGGCATCCTCAACGAAGTCTTCTGTGCGGGCAACCCCAAAACCTACGAAGTGCTCGAAGGCGTCCTCGACGAAGTCGTCGCCCTCTTCCCCTCGCCCTACATCCACGTGGGTGGCGACGAGGCGCGCAAGACCCGTTGGAACGCGTGCCCCAAGTGCCAGGCGCGTCGCGAGGAGCTGAAGTGCAAGAACATGAGCCAATTGCAAACCCGCTTCACCGAGCACTTCGCCCGTTACCTCGCCAAGCAGGGGCGCAACCTCATCGGCTGGGACGAGATTCTCGACGGCGGTCTGCCCGAGGGCGCGGCGATCATGAGCTGGCGCGGCACCAAGGGCGGAATCAACGCGGCGAAGGCGGGGCATAAGGTCGTCATGACTCCCAAGCCGTTCTGCTACATCGATTACAGCCAGCTCGTCCCCAACGACCCCTACGAGTACATCCCCAACAACACCCCCAACCCCATCTGGAAAACCTATCAGCTCGACCCCGATACCGGCTTGCCCGACACCGCCAAGCCCTTCATCCTCGGCTTGCAAGGCAACCTCTGGTCGGAGTACATCCGCGCCCCCGAGGACTTGCAGTGGAAGGCGTGGCCCCGCGCCTGCGCCCTCGCCGAAATCGCCTGGACTCCTCAAGCCGCTCGCGAGTGGAGCGACTTCGCTTCCCGCTACCGCGCCTCCGGTGCTGAGCGTCTGCGCCTGATGGGCATCAACGCCGCGCCCCTCACCGAGCCTCCCGCGAAGAAGTAGTCCGCCCCCCGCTTCCTCCCCCACGCGCCATGCACCGCAACCAGCACACGCTCGAGACCTTTTCCGCTCGCGAGGACGTGGCGCAGGATCCGGGCGTGGCGCAATTCGTCGATTGGCTTGGAGCTGTCCGCCATCTCAGCGCGAAGACCATCTCTGCCTACCTCATGGACATCGGGCAATTCGTTGCCTTCTTCTTTGAGCCGAGCGACAAGCCCCCCTTCAACTGGCTCTTGCCCGACCGCGATGACGCTAAGCGTTTTCTCTACGCCTACGCCCGCACCGGTGCCAAAGCCTCCTCCACCGCCCGCAAGCTCGCCGCCCTGCGGACGTTCTTTCGCTTTCTGGTAACGGCGAAGCTCTGCGACCACTCCCCCTTCTCGGGACTGCGCCCTCCCCGACGCGAGAAGCCCTTGCCCACCTTGCTATCCGAGCGCGAGGTGGTGCAGTTCCTGGAAGCTCCCGTCAACGCCGCCAAGCAACTCCTCGAGAGCAACGCCGTCCCCGACCCTCTCGCGCTCTACTTCTGCTTGCGCGACGCCGCGATCTTCGAAGTCCTGTACTCTACCGGGGCGCGCATCGCCGAAGTTACCGCCCTGCTCAATGCCTCGGTCGACACCGCGCAAGGCTCCTGCCGACTGCTCGGGAAGGGGAATAAGGAGCGACTCAGCTTGCTCGGTCGTCCCGCGTGCGTTGCCGTGGAGCGGATGCGGGCGCAGGCGCGAAAACTCTGGCAGGGCACCGACGCGCCAACGCGCCCCGTCTTTCTCAACCTCGACGGCGAAGGGCTTACCCCTCGTTCCGTCCAACGCTTTATGAAACGTTGGCTCGCTGCTGCCGGACTTCCTGCGACGCTCTCTCCGCACAAACTCCGCCACTCTTTTGCGACGCACCTGCTCGCGCATGGTGCTGACCTCCGCGCCGTCCAGGAGCTGCTCGGACACAATTCTCCTGCGACGACGGAGATTTACACGCACCTCGCCCCCGAACGTCTCGAACAAACCTACCGCGCCACCC
>CAVDHG010000134.1:0-5887 GCA_963608725.1 Agathobacter rectalis
GCTCAACCGCCATATCCACAAGGCGGCAGCGCGGACGCGGGAGTTCAACTTCTCGTTGGTCGGGCTGACGGGGATAGATTTACACGGGAAAACCGCGGGGGTGATCGGGACGGGGAAAATCGGACGCGTCTTCTGCGAGATTTGCGGTGGGCTCGGGATGCGCGTGCTCGCGTATGACCCCTACCCCAATCCGGAGAGCAAACTCACGTATGTGCCACTCGATGCGCTCCTTGCCGAGGCAGACGTCCTCTCCTTGCATTGTCCGCTGACGCCCGAGACGCGCCACATCATCAACGCCGAGACGATCCGGAAGATGAAGCCGGGCGCACTGCTGATCAATACGTCGCGTGGCGGGCTAATCGAAAGCGAAGCTCTCCTCGGTGCCCTTCGTGAAGGTCGGCTCGGTGGCGCAGGGCTGGACGTTTATGAGGAGGAGAGCGAATGGTTTTACGAGGATCACTCCGATGCGCTCAAGCGCGATGAGGTGTTGGCACTTCTCGTCTCTATGCCGAACGTTATTCTCACCTCCCACCAAGCGTTCTTGACCCACGAGGCACTCGCCAACATCGCGACAACGACACTGGATAACCTTGATGCCTACTTCGCAGGCAAGCCCTTGGAGAATGAAATCTGCTACCGTTGCCTCGGGCAACCGCAGGCTGCCAAGCGTCCCTGCCCCAAGCGAAAAAATGGGCGGTGCCACTAAAGGCAGAAACCCGAGAAAAATAGTCTAACCTAACCAAAATACATTTCTAACCTTCCGTTGTCGCCGAGTGTATGGTATAATGAGCGACACTTTATCGTTTGATTTTTCCAGAGTAGCGAACTCTATGCCCAGAAAAAAGACGTCCCCTGCAACGAACGACCCGGCAAATGCCGAGGGCGTGTTGGCGTCGCGTCAGTTACCGCAAGACGTCAGCGCGGAGCGCGGGTTGCTGGGTTCGATCCTCCTCGACCCGGAGCGGGTCATGGAGATCTGCATTGATAAGCGCGTTGTGCCGGAAGCCTTCATCGACCCGGTGCACCGGAGTATTTATACCGCGATAGAGCAACTCTCCTCGAGGGGGCAACCGATCGACGCAATCTCCGTCTGTCACTATTTGGAAGCGATAGGCGAGAAGGATGCGGGGGGGCCTGCCACGCTCTCGGCGTTGCTGGACGGGACGCCGACGAGTGCGCACGCTGGGTTCTATGCTGACCTCGTAATGAGCAAGTATCTGCGCCGAGTGATTCTGGGCACGGCGCGGAGTATTGAAGAGCAGGTCTACGACGAGACGCTTTCCACGGATTATCTGCTGAGCACGTCCGAGCAAGCGATCCTTGCTATCGGCGAGAGGCGCACGCAGAGCACAGGGACGCCCGAAAATTGGCAAGCCTCCGTTCAGGAGACGCTCGCCATGCTCACCCGGCAGTTGGAATCGCCCGGCGAGCTTTCGGGGTTGCAAACCGGGTTCCGTCAGCTTGATGAGATGACGCGTGGGTTGCAGAAGGGGGCGATGATCGTGCTGGCGGCGCGCCCCTCGATGGGCAAGACGTCGCTTGCGATGAATATTGCCGAGTGTGTGGCTCGCGGGATGGACATCATGGGGCGCCCCTTCCAGAAGCGTCAGCGGGGTAAACATGCGGTGTTGGTGTTCTCGCTTGAGATGCCACAGATACAGTTGACCACCCGAATGCTCTGCGGAATGGCGGAAGTCTCGGCGCGTGAAGTCGAGCGCGGTCGCTTCATAAAGAAGGATGTGGTGCTTCCGCTTTTGCGCTCGGCGTCTAAGGAACTCTCGGAGATGCCAATCGCCTGCGACGATCAGGGCGGTATGGACGTGATGGAGTTGCGGGCGCGGGCGCGACACATGCATAAGAAGCGTCCGCTTGAGCTGATTGTGATTGACTATTTGCAGTTGCTGAGTTACCGGGAGTACGCCCAGCAGGGGCAGCAGGTGATGGTCGCCAAGATCTCCGGCGAGATTAAGGCGATGGCGAAGGAGCTGAACGTCCCGGTATTGGTGCTCTCGCAATTGTCCCGTAACTCCGAGATGCGCGGAGCCGACGAAAAACCCAAGAACTCGGACTTGCGCGATTCGGGAGCTATTGAACAGGACGCCGATATCATCATGCTCTTGCGTCGCCCTTGCCGGATGAGTACACGCGTGCCGGAGCATGACGATCTCAAGCTCGCCATCGTGGACGTCTCCAAGAACCGTAATGGGGCTACTGGCGAAGTCCGCCTCAACTTCGAGGGAGCGTATACGCGCTTCAAAGACCGAATCGAAACGAACCCCAACATGATCTCCGGAGATATGGAGCCGGAAGACGTCCCTCCCCTACCCTAACCGCCAACAGGCACTCTATGAAGAAAACGAACTACGCCTTTCTCTTCCTGCTGTTTCTCCTCTTTGTTGCCTCGGAGAGTTTCGCTGTGCGGGTAACCGTCAGCGATGTGCAGGTGCGTGCAGATGACAACTTTGACGTTGACCCCACGGCGGCGGTGCAATCGATGTGCTCGCTCCGCAAGGGTACCGTGGCAGAGCAGATTGACGTCCAGAGCGCGATCAGTGCGGACGTCAAAGCACTCTTGGCTTCGCCCGACTTTTCAAAAGCCGATGCGGCGATCGGGCAAGATGAGAAGGGTGACTGGGTCGTGGTCTATACCGTTAGCCGGAGACCGCAACTCGCGGAAGACCCGGCAATTGATGGGCTGGACGGTGCGTTACGCATAGGCAAGGCGCAGGATGCGCTTGAGCTTAAGCGGTTAGAGCGCGTTGACAACGCTATCGCCTCGGCGGCAGCGGGGAGACTCCGCGCCAAGCTCGCCAAAGAGGGGTATGTTGATGCGCAGGTCGTTCCGGAGCTTCGCTATGCTGAAGTGCCCGGTTATGCGTATCTGTCGTTTCATGTTACGCCGGGCGCACAGCGCAAGATCCACAACTACCTCTTCGAAGGGAATACGATCTTCGACCATGATACGTTGGCTTCGGCTTTCGGATGGAAACCGATTTGGAACCCGATAAGCTGGTTCACGGATTTCCCCGTTACGAATGAGAAGTTGGATGATGCGCGGGCGGCAGTGCTCGGAGTCTACACGGACGCCGGATACCTTGACGCAGAAGTTTCGACGCCCGAGTTGCGCCCCATCGAGGGGAAGGAAGAGGGGCATTGCGATGCGGTTTTCCACATTGAAGAGGGAAGGCTCTATCACGTCGGCTCCATTAAGGTGGAGGGTGCGAAGGTCTATCCCGCAACGGCGTTGGAAGCCGCGGCGCAGAACGAGCTGAACCAACGCGGAACGGTTGCCACCGCTGCCACGTTGCAAGCTCTCCGCTCTGCAGTTGAGATGTACTATGGCTCGCGCGGTTATGTGGACACCTACGCGAACTCTACGATCGTTCCCGAGGGCGATAATGCTGTTATCAATATTACCTATCACATGACCGAGGGCGAGCAGGTACACGTCCGGAACATTGAGATCCGCGGGAACACGGTTACGCAAGACAAGGTCATTCGCCGGGAGTTGGCGATCCAGCCGGGCGAGCTTTATGACCAACGGCTCGTGGAGCGTTCCGAGGCGCGTATTCGCAACCTTAATTACTTCCAGGACGAAAGTGGCGTTACGGCTTACACCGTAAAAACGGCGACGCCCGGCGAGCGAGATCTCGTCTTTAACGTGCGAGAGAAGCCGACGATGGAGACAGCGTTCGGTGTTGGCATCAGCACGGTGGATAACGTCTTCGTTCATGCCAGTGTCGTCCAGCCGAACTTCGACCTCTTTAATCCCTCCAACGGGTTCCGGGGTGGCGGACAACGCGCTAGCGCACGCGCTGAGATCGGCAATCGCCGTCAGACCATTGACTTGAGCTGGACGCAACCTTGGCTCTTCGACGTTCCGCTCTCGTTTACGGTTAATGGCTATCGTAGGCTCCGGTGGTTTGACCATTATGATGAAGTCCGGACAGGTGCTGCATTCACCTTCTCTTGGAAACCGATGGCGATCCCGACGCCGTTCGGCGATTTACAGATGGATAGATTGGGCGTCAAGTACACCTTAGAGAAGGTAGATTATCATGACGCCGATGAGGGCGTTTGGTATACCGCGGCGGGCGACCCCTTCAGTTTCACCAGCCAAGAAGACGGGATCAACAGTAAGCTTCGTCTCTTCTGGAGCGAAGAACACCGGAATCGCCCATTCTTCCCAACGGCGGGGTGGAATAGCCTTGTCTACACCGAAGTCGGGGTCGGAGGCGACGCCAAAGACTACGGACTCGGATTCACCTTCAATCACTACTTCTCGCCGTGGCTTGACCATATCATTCATACGCGCTTCCGGTTCGACACCGTAGAGGACTACAGCGGATCGGTGCCGATGTTTGACCGTTACTTCGCCGGCGGTGCGCGCACAATTCGTGGCTTCGAGTTCCGGGATGGCGGTCCGAAAGCCTATCAACAGCGCGGGAAGGGTGGAGACCACGTGGCGATCGGCGGTCAAACGCTGTGGTGCGCCTCCTTGGAGTACTCTATCCCGCTTACTTCCATCCTGCGCTTTGCGGTCTTTACCGACATCGGTGCGGTGGGCGATGACTTCTGCGATTTCGGAGGCGACCTGCTGTGGTCCGCCGGATGTGGGTTGCGCCTCGACTTGCCGAAGTTCCCGATTCGCTTGGATGTCGCTAAACCTATTACCAACGACGATGACACCGAGGAGGAAGTCTTTACCTTCTCGCTCGGCATTGTCGACTAACCTATTTATCTGAAAGGAAGTCCCATGAAGAAGATCCTGTTCGCCCTTACTCTGGCGTTTGCCACAGTTCTCTCTGCGTTGCCCATCGCCATCGTCGACATGGAAGCCGTGCTCGCGCATCATCCGAATACGCCAAACGACAAAAAGCTTCTTGAAGATACGCTTGCCGATTTCACTAAGGAGCGCGACGCGCTACGCGAAGCCCTGAAAGCCAAGCAAGCTGACTTTGATAAGCAGCTTAAGGAAGCACAGAATCCTATGCTCGCTCCTACCAAAGTTGAGGAACTTCGTAAACAGTGCGAAGCTAAGTATGCCGAGCTTCAGCAAGAGAGCGAAGCTGCCGAGCGGAAGATGGCATCGCGTAGTCGCGAGCTTTCGGATCTTGAGGCGCGCCTTGTCAAGCGGACGGCACAAGCCATCCAAGCTCAAATCGCCGCCTATGCAAAGGAGAAGGGGTATTCGGTTGTTGTCTATAAAAATGCGGTTGCCTATAGTGAACCGACGCTTGATATCACCAATCCTATTATCGTCCTCTGTGGTGGACAACCCGATAAAGTGGACACGGCGAAAGAGAGCAAGGAGCTTAAGGCTCCCGAAAAACTGAATCCCTAAGGAGTTGTTGAACCATGCCGAACGAATGCGAAGAGGGGTTGACGCTCAATCTGGATTTTACGAAGATCGCAAAGGTCGCCTCTAATATCAAGGAAGAGAAAAATAACGTTATCCCGGTGGCGGTTCAGAATGCCGATACCAAGGAGATCATTCTCATTGCCTATACGAATCGGCAGGCGATGGAGTTGACCTTCCGCACACGTACGTTGACGCTCTGGTCTACCTCGCGGAATATCCTCTGGGAGAAAGGGAAAACTTCCGGCGAGACCTTTGAAGTTCTCGAAGCGCGTGTCAATTGCGAGCAGAACTCCCTCGTTTATATCGTCCGCCCGCGTCGT
Organism: Agathobacter rectalis; assembly: GCA_963608725.1. Classification (GTDB taxonomy): domain Bacteria; phylum Verrucomicrobiota; class Kiritimatiellia; order RFP12; family DVOR01; genus Spyradenecus. The sequence continues at coordinate 5,683 of CAVDHG010000134.1, forward strand.
GGTGCGATCTGCCACACCAAGAACAAACACGGCGTTCCGCGTAACTGCTATTACCGCAGGATTCACCTGGACGACGGTGTTACGCTCGACAATCTAGACCCTTAACGTCCATGACGGACAGTTCAACTGCCCTTGATTGGAATGACGCCCGCAAGCTTTTTGAAAGCGGCGGGCTTTCGGTTATTCTCCCCCTTCACAATACAGG
>CAVDHG010000135.1:0-5880 GCA_963608725.1 Agathobacter rectalis
AACTTCCTCTGAACCGAGTTTGGGGTCTGTCCGCACCGAGATTGGGGGAAACGCGGTACGGAGACACCTTGAAGGAGGTTAAGGGGGAGGTGGGGGAGGAGGTTGGAGGGTAAAAAAAGAGAGCCGCATCGGGGGATGCGGCTGTTGTCTCTTCTATCCTCTTAGGATCAGGGTTGCTTACTCAGCAGTAATACCCTTGTCCTGAAGATACTTGATCACGGCACCAACGGTCGTGAGCTTCTCGGCATCCTCGTCGGGGATCTCAGCGCCGAACTCTTCTTCGAACGCCATGATCAGCTCAACCTGGTCGAGAGAGTCCGCGCTCAAATCGTCGATGAAGGAGGCTTCAGGAACGACCTGTGCGGCATCCACGCCAAGCTGATCGACAATGATGTCTTTCACTTTCTGTTCGAGGGACATGTTTCTACTCCTTGGGTTGTTGTACTATCCGGCGTGAGCCGGGAAAGCGGGTTATGCTCGGGGTTAAAACGCCATACCGCCACTGACGGCAAGGGTCTGCCCAGTAATATACGCGGCTTCATCCGAAGCCAGGAAGCGGATTGCCTTGGCGACGTCTTCGGGTTCGCCAAGCTGCTGAAGGGGAATCATCTTCGCCATGGCGTCCTTGGCTTCCTGGGAGAGCACCTCGGTCATCTTGGTCTTGATGAAGCCGGGAGCGACGGCGTTGCAACGGATGTGCCGCTTGCCGTACTCCTTCGAGAAGGTCTTGGTGAAGTTGATGACGCCGGCTTTGGCTGCGCCGTAGTTCGCCTGACCGACGTTGCCGAAAAGCCCGATAACGGAGGCGGTGTTGACGATGCACCCGCCGCAGGCGTTGCCATTGGCGTCCTTATTCTTGCTCATGGGGCGGATGACAGCCTTAGAGAAGAGGAAGACGGACTTGAGGTTGGTGGCGAGGACGGCGTCCCACTCCGCCTCGTCCATGCGCAGGAGGAGGTTGTCGCGGGTGATGCCGGCGTTGTTAACGAGGATATCGATGCGCCCGAGCTGGTCGACGGTGTCCTTGACGGCTTTCTCGACCTGGTCGGCTTTCGAGACGTCGCAGGTCAAGGTGATGACGCGGTGACCGTAACGCTCCACTTCGGGTTTGGCGGTTTCGAGGAGGGCGGGATTGAAGTCGAGCAGAGCCACGTCTGCCCCGCACTCGGCGAACGCCTTAGCGGTTGCCAAGCCGATACCGCCACCGGAGCCGGTAACGAGGGCAACTTTTCCAGTAAAGTCGTACATGCTGTTTCTCCTTGGGGGCGGTTAAGCGTTTATCTTGGCGAGGGTGGCTTCCAGCGACGCGGAGTCCTGGACGTTGGTGACGGCGTTCGCCTTGTCGATCCGGCGGATAAGACCGGAGAGCACCTTGCCGGGGCCGAACTCTGCGAAGAGCGCGCCGGGCTTCATCACGGCTTTCACGCAGTCGGAGAAGTGGACGGGGTGATCGACTTGCTCCATCATCGCCGCCTTGATCGCCTCGCCATCGTTGGCATGGAAGGCACCGGTGGCGTTGGAGAGGACGGGCACGGAGGGCGTCTTGAAGGGGATATCGCTCACGAAGGCGGAGAGTTTTTCGCGGGCAGGGGTCATGAAGGGCGAGTGGAACGCGCCGGCAACTTGGAGGACAACGTTCTTGACGCCGGCAGCAGTGGCAAGCTCGCCAGCCTTGGCGACGGCTTCATGCGTGCCGGAAATCACCTGCTGAGAGTCGGAATTGATATTGGAGACGGTGCACCCGGAGCCGGCGCAGATGGCGTCAAGCTGTTCGGGGGAGGCACCCATGATAGAGATCATGCCCGAGGGGCGCGCTTCACAGGCTTCCTGCATGTACTTGCCGCGGGCTTGCAGAATCTTCAGCGTGGTCTCGAAGTCGAGGACGCCGGCAGCGCAAAGAGCGGTCCACTCGCCGAGCGAGAGACCCGCCATGGCGGAAAAGGTTGCCGAGGGGCACTGCTTGCTAAAGGCTTTGAAGCACGCCATCGAAACCGTGAAGATGGCAGGCTGGCAGATGTCCGAGCGCGTCAGCGATTCGGCGGGGCCCTCGAAGCAGAGCTTCTTCAGGTCGAACCCGAGCACGGCGTTGGCGCGGTCGAAGAGCGCGAGGATCTCGGCGTCCTTCTCGGCGAGGTCTTTGCCCATTCCGGGGAACTGGGCACCCTGCCCGGCAAAAAAGCCATTCAGTATCATCTATCGAACTCCCGTTAATCTGCTGAATAGTTTACTCGGTTTTCCCGCATTCTTCAACCGCCCCCTGCGAAGCGGAAGCAGAACCCCCGCGCATGAGGGACTCAAGCTCCTCATCCAGCGGAGCCTCGGGGAGCGCACCGATGCGCTCGGCGATCGCCTTGGAGACGTTGTGCTCGGCGGCGCGAGAGCCGGCTGCGCAGGCGTAGGCAATCGCCTTGTACGTGGAGGAGCCGTGCGTAATAATCACTGCGCCGGGGACGCCGAGGAGCGGAGCGCCGCCGTAGACTTCGGGGTCCATCTGCCGCTTCAACGCCTTGAGGGCGGGGTAGAGAACCAACGCCGCCAGCTTGAAAATCCACTTCGAGAGAATCACGCGCCTGAGCCAACCGCCCATCGCGTGCGCCGCGCTCTCGGAGGTTTTGAGGATCACGTTGCCCACGAAGCCATCGCACACGATAACGTCGGTCGTGCCCTCGAAGACGTCGTGCCCCTCCACGTTACCGCGGAAGGTGATGCCGGGGGTGTAATCGCGCAGGAGCGGGAAGGCGTGCTTGGTCAACTCGTTGCCCTTGCAGTCTTCGGTGCCGATGCTCATCAGCCCCACTTCGGGCTTCTCGCGCCCCAGGACGAGCCGACTGTAAATATCGCCCATGACGGCGAACTCGCGCAGCCACGCGTGGTGGCAGTCGGTATTCGCGCCGGCGTCCAGGAGGAGCAGGGGGCGGGAGGCGTTGGAGGTGGGCAGGACGGTGGCGATCGCCGGGCGCGCCACGCCCTTGATGCGCCCGAGGATGAAGAGGGCGGAGGCTGCCATCGCTCCGGAGTTCCCAGCCGAGACAGCGGCGTCGGCTTTCCCCTCCTTCACCAAGCGCATGCAGACGTTGATGGAGCAGTTCTTCTTCCGGCGGACAGCTGCAGCGGGCGCGTCATCCATCGCCACCCACTCATCGGTGTGGACGATCTCGAGCTTCCCGGATTCGAGCAACGCCGCCACATCCGGCAACGGGCGAATCTTCGGGTGCTTATGCTTGAGAGCCTGGCGAATCTGCGCCTCGTCTCCCACCAACACGATATGGTCGGCGGTGTTGGCGGCGGCGACTGCGCCTCCCCAGACGATTTCGAAGGGCGCGTTATCGCCCCCCATCGCGTCGAGTGCTATCCGCATGGTCATCCGTCCCTGATGCAGGAGAAACCCGGCGAGAGCCGGGCGTCTTCGGAAACCTTACGCTTCTTCCTTAACCAGCACCTGCCGGTCGTTGTACTTCCCGCACGCGGGGCAAGCACGGTGCGCCAAGCGCGTGGCGCCGCAAGCGCACTGCACGGTCGCAGGCACGGTTGCCTTGATCTGGGCGCGACGTTGACGCACGCGCATTTTCGACTTCTTGCGTTTTGGAACTGCCATACTGTTCTCGCTTTCTTTCTACTAAGCCTTCTCAATCCTAGGACGCCTTAAGCATCCTGCTCCGGGGCGAACCCTTGGAGTGCTTCCCCGAACGGCGTCTCGCCCTCCACCCCGCACGTACAGGCTCCCGTGTTGAGGTTCTTCCCGCAGTGCAAGCAAACACCCTTACAGGTTTCCCTGCACACCGGATAAGTAGGAAGGGCGAGCATAATACCTTCTCTGACCGATTCCGTCAAGTCCAGGCTCTCCATTCCGCCCACCGGATAGGTCTCGCAGAAGCTTGGCTCGGCGTAGGTTTTCTGGAAGGTTCCGCCACATCGCCCGCAGGTGCACGAGCAGGGCAACGCCAAAACCCCGCGCACCAAGAATTCGTCTCCGGGCATGAGTTCGCCGTGCAGGTCGTAAGCCAAATCGCCCGCCGGGGCGAGCTGCTCCAAGTCCTCCAACTCCAACGCTTCTCGCGCCAGCGCACCCTGCAGATGCGCCGTCTTGCCCCCGTCGAGCCGCCCGAGGTCAACGATCAAACGCGCCGGAGTTTCCAACCGCTCCCCCTTGAATCCGCTGTTCCGGGTGCTCCGCCAGGTAGTCGCGCAACCGCTTCTCGACGTTCGCCGGGACGAAGTGATCCGTCCTCCCGCCGTACCGCGCCACTTCGCGCACGCTCGACGCCGTGATGTAGCTGTGCTCCTCGTTGGGCATCATAAAGAGCGTCTCGACCGTCGCGTTCAGCTGGCGGTTCGTGAGCGCCATCTGGAACTCATACTCGAAGTCGCTGTATGCCCTCAGACCCCGCACCACCGCTCGCACGCCGTTCTCCCGGCAGAAGTCCACGAGCAGGCACCCCAACGGCATCACGCGGGCATTGGTGATCCCCTCCGCCGCCAGGCACTCCTTCACCATCGCAATCCTGTCCTCAATGCCGAACAGGCGCGACGGCTTCGCCGAGATCCCCGCCACCGCCACAATCAGCTGGTCGAAGAGCGAGGCACTCCGCTTAATCAAATCCAAATGCCCGAGCGTCATCGGGTCGAACGTCCCGGGGTAAACCGCCGTGGTCTCTTTCATACCTCTAGATTATAGCAAACCCGCCTCCCTAACGCGCAATCAGCCCCTTAAAGACCTTCCAATAGTAAGACGGCGCAGGGCAAACCGTTACGCGTGGCAGGAACTCCCCCTCCCGTGCCTTCCGCGCAAACCGCACCCGGCTCCGCTTCGGACGTGGCACAACGCCCCGAACCACCGCCCCCGCCACCACCGCGCCGAGAAAGCCGACCCCCATCGTCAACCAGGCGCGCCAACCCCACAGGTCAAACGCCGAGGTGAGCATATTCGAGAGGTAGTGCCTCCAGACCTGACGCGCCGGCAGCCCTCGCGCCGTCGCCCGCTCCTCGTGGAGCACCGGCTCCGTGGGCACATACCACACCTCGCGCCCGGCAAGCCACAGCCGGTGACACAAATCGATGTCCTCATAGTAACAGAAGAACTCCGGGCGGAAGAGCACGCCCCCGACCTCCTCTATCGCTTCCGAACGCAGGAGCAGGCACGCCCCCTTCCCGGCAAAGACCGGACGCCCCTCCGACGCCTCCGCCCCGGGAGCCTGACGGTACCCGCGATGGTAGAGCACGCCAAAGGGGCGCGTCAACAGCTCGCCACAGGCGTCCATTGTGCCGTCGGGCAACTGGAGCGACGCCTGAGCGGCTGCGCACGCCGGGTGCGATTCGAGGAATGCGCGGAGCGTGCGGATGGGCTCAGCGGATGGCAAGCGCGTATCATTGTTCAGGAGAAGGACATACTCCGACTCCCGCGCCCTAACCCAACCGAGATTATTCCCCCCCGCATAACCGAGATTAACGGGACTCCTGAGCACCGTTACCCCCGGAGCCGAGACCGGGATGTCCGAACCGTTATCGACCACAATGACACGTGCGCCTGGGAGAAAACGCAAGACACTCTCAAGGCATTGCGCCAAACGCTCTGCCTGATTCCACGACACGATAAGCACTGCCAAATTCCGAAACGCCTCATCCATCCCCCCAACTATACCACACCTCCCCCCTCCCCACCGACTCCCCTCTCCCCCCGCGACCGAGATCGGGGTGTCTCCGCACCGCGTTTGGGGTAAACGCGAACCGGGAAGAGGTCGATCGCGGTGCGGAGACCCCGGTTTTTGGGTTCAAAAGCCACCCCTCCCCGACCCTAAGTTATGAACATTTCGGCACATCCTTTTCCCCTGTAAGCCTTTATCCCGAAAAACGGGCGAATCGCCCGACGAAAACTCAAGCACT
>CAVDHG010000136.1:0-5811 GCA_963608725.1 Agathobacter rectalis
GCACTTATGCAAACTCACCCGCGCTCGTCCCGGAAATCCCCCCGCAACCGAGTTTCCCCGGTCTCCGCACCGAGATCGGGGTCTTCCCGGTTCGCGTTTGGGTCAAACGCGGTGCGGAGACACCTCGAACTCGGTTGCGGGGGTGGGGAGGAGTTAGGGTTGAAGGAGAGCGTCGTGCCAGACGAAGGGCGCGTGAGGGAGGGTCGTTAGGGAAAAGCGCGGGAGGAGGTCGGAGAGCGTTTTAACCTGTTCGCCGGGGTTAAGCCATCCGCAGGAGCGTGCCAGCGCGGTGAGAATCTGCCCGGGAGTAACGCCCGAAGCGCGATAGGTGTCGATTCGCGTGTCGCCATGGCGTTTTGCTAGGCGGAGATGATCCTCCCCCACCACGAGGGGCACGTGCCAGAAGGTGGGGAGCTTGAGTCCAAGCCTTTGATAGAGCACGACTTGCGAAGGCGTCGCCGGCAAGATGTCATCCCCGCGCACCACGTCCGTTACGCCCATCTCGGCGTCATCCACCACCACCGCCAGCGCATACGCCACGCACGCCTTGTCCGCGCCACGCGCCACCACGAAATCCCCCGCCTCCTCTGCCGCCCGCCGAACGGGAAGCGTCGAAAAGCCGTCGCAGAAGCGTCCGTCATCCTCCGGCGTCAGAGCCAGACGCCACGCCACGTCCCGCCCCGCTGGCGCGGGGGGTGCGTCGGGGCAGGCTCCGCCCAGCCGTTGCGGACGGCAGGAGCCGGGATAGCGGAGGATTTCGCCGGGGTGCGGAGCCGATTGCGCTTGGAGAATATCCGCACGCGAACAGGTGCAGGGGTAGAGCGAAGGGGCGAGGGCGTTAAGGGCGGAAGTATAGAGAGCCTGCCTCGCCGATTGGTACACCACGTCGCCATCCCAGTCGAAGCCGAGCCAGCGCAGGTCGTCAATGAGGCGTTCGTCGCTCCCGGCTTTATGCTTGGGGTGGTCGAGGTCTTCAATGCGCAGGCGCACCGCCCCGCCACAGGTGCGCATCTGTAGCCACGCCACCATAAACGTGCGGATGTTCCCCACGTGCAGAGCACCGGTTGGCGATGGCGCGAGGCGTCCGCAACGGCGAAGCGTGCCCATTAGGAAAGCCCCCACGCTACCAAGGAGAGTCCGGCAAAGAAGAGCGCGTTGAGCAAGAGGAAGAGGCAAAGGTAACGCCACAGGCGGGCGTCCGGTTCGGCGAGGTAGAGCCGTAGGGAGATGAGGGAAGCTAAGGACGCCAGCGGCGTCCCAAAGCCCCCGATGTCCACCCCCCAGAGCAACGCCTTCCAGTGCTCGGTAAAGGGTTCGAGGAGAATCGCCGCCGGGACGTTCGACACCACTTGGCTAATCCCCGCAGCCACCGCTTGCGTATGCGCCTCTATGAGTTGGAGGAAGTTCGTGCCCAGAGCCGGGAGTCGGCTGAGGTTGCCAGAGAAAACGAAGAAGCAGAGGAAGGTGACGAGGAGCCCGAAATCGACCTGGCGCAGAGCCTCGCGGGAGAAGAGCACGCCACAGATCACCACGATGCCAAAGAGCCACGCGCCGGGAAAGACCCGGAAGACCGAGAGCAGGCACAGCACAAAGAGCACCATGCAGAGCACGGCGCGGCGGGGATGCTCCAGCTGGCGGTGGTGGACGAAGTGCACAAGAGCCGGTTCGTCGCGCAGGGCGTGCGTGGCAAGGGTGAGCAGGACCCACCCGGCGAGGGTCAGCGGGAGCATCGCCGAGAAGAACGCCCCCGGCGAGAGTGCGTAGGCGGTGTAGAGAAAGAGGTTTTGAGGGTTGCCCACGGGGGTTGCCATCGAGCCGAGGTTCGCCGCAACAGTCTGCAGTGCCACCACCGCCGGGATGCGTCCGCGCAGGGCTTGGCGGTCGAGCACGTAGAGCGCGAAGGGAACGAGCGCGATGAGCGCGACGTCGTTCGTAATGAGCATGGAGAGAAAGAAGGTGAGCTGAACGAGCGTATGCGCCAGCACGCGGAAGCGCGTGCAGCCCGTGAGGAGAGCCTGCGCCAACACGCGGAAGAGGTTGCACGCCCGCAACCCCGCCACCACGAACATCAAGCAGAAGAGGAGGTTGAGCGTGCGCCAATCGATTGCGCGCCACCACCCCTGCGCCGGGCAAACCGTAAAGGAGAGCAACGCCACGCCCAACGCCACCGCGGGCAGGGCTTGCGTATGGAGCAGATGACGCAGCGCAGCCAAAAGCTTCACGGCGTCTCCTCCGCGCTCACCGGCGCATTCAGCGAGAGATCGCCATGCAGTTTCCAGCCGTGCACATCGCGATCCAAGGCAAGGCGACGCTCCGGAAAAACTTCGGGGAGGCGTCGGCGCACCAACTCCGCCACTTCGTCCTCCCAGGCGCGGTGCACCTTCGCCGGGACCTTCGCTAGCGTCGCTGCCTTCACCGAGAGCGTATAGCCCGCGCCGTAACGCGAGCCGATCCCCGCCGAGAAGTTCGCTTCCACCGTGAAAAGCCCGTCATACTTCGGGTTGGCAGTCTCCCCCCTCGGTGGACGCGCCGGATGACGCGGGAACGCCGAGCCGTGCCGGGATTCGAGAAGCGCATCCGCTTCGTCGAGCAGGGCTGAGAGGGTGGATTCGAAGTGCTCGAGGCGGTTATTCCGCACGGGCTGCCCCGACCGCAGGGTGAAGGTAAATGGGCAGGGGGTCGGCTTGAAGCGCATCCCCCAAGCGGCGCACCGTCTCGACAAGATGAACCGCTTCCAACGTTACCGGGCGCAGGGGAAACTCGGCAAGTCGCTCGGCGTCGGGCGAAACCATATCCGGCGCAGGCTCGAAGTGCTCCCGCGCCAGAATCCGAAACGCGCCCAGTTGCTCGATGCGCTCACGCGAGACGGCGAAGCGCACCGCCCAGAGCGTCCCGCGCCGAGCGTCGCCCACCACCGTAACTTCCGGCAAGCCCGAAGCCAGCGCGAGCGCAGCAGCCGAGGGAAAGCCCAGCGGTTGGAGTCCCCAGCCAATCCCCATTCCCTGAAAGCAGGCAATCGCAGCACGCGTCCCAGCAAAGGAGCCGGGGCCAAGCCCAACCACGAGACGCTCCGGGATGCGCCCGCCTAAGAGGTCGCGCAGGGCACTTACCCAGGAGGCATCGCGCCCGTCGAGGGAAAGCGTCTCCCCGCCGAAGGATGCCAGCGTGCGCGCCGATGAACGATCGAGAATCAGATCCATCTAGAAGAGCCTCTTTATCCAAGCGAGAATGCCCTGAGACCACGGCACGCGATGCGTCTTCCCGTGCTGTCCGCGGAAGCGATCCACGTGCGCCACGTACCACGCGTAGTTGCGCAGGAGGGCGTCGCGATTCGAGAAGCGCGGACTCCAACCCAGGCGCGTGCATACCTTCTCCACGCTCACGAAGCTATCCTGCGGAGCCGTTTCGTATACCCAGCGGTAGAGGGGCGAGAGGTGGAGCATCTCCAGGAGCCTCAACGCCGGAATCACCAGCCACGCCGGAGTCCCCCGAATCCGCTTGCCGTGCCCGGCGGCGTCAAGCACCGCCTGCCAATCTTCGCGCATCGTATCGAACACGCGTGCGCCGACGTTGTACGTCTCGCGCACCGCCGAGAGGTCAGGATGCGTGAGAGCCAACCCAATCGCGTCGCACAAATCCTCCACGTCGAGGAGCTGATAGCGGTTCTTGCCGTTGCCGATCATCGGGAAGCCGTGCCCGGTGTACGCCCAATCGTAGAGGAGCGCGAAGACGCCCAGCCTCTCGGGCCCCACGAAACTCTTTGGGCGAAGCGTGCAAACCGCGAAGCTTTCCGAATCCAACGCCCGCACGATTCCCTCGGCTTGGATTTTGCTCTCCCCGTAAGGACCCACGCCGATCAGGCGATCCGCTTCCACGATCGGATGGTGGTCGGGGATGCCGTAGACTGCCGTCGAGGAGATGTAGACGAAGCGTCGCACCCCGGCTTCTCGCGCCTCCTCCGCCACCACCCGTGCGCCCTCGACGTCCGTCGAGCGGATCTCCTCTTCCGAGCAGAGCGGAAGGGCAGCAGCCGTATGCACCACGGCTCCGCACCCGGAGACAATCGCCCGCACCGCCCCGCGGTCGCGAACGTCGCCCACCACCGTCTTAACGCGTGGATCGTCCTTCTCCGGGTAGTCGAACGCCACCAGGTCAAGCGAGCGCACCTCGCGGACGCCCCGCGCCAAAAGCCAACGAATCAGGTTGATGCCGAGGAAGCCACTCCCGCCCGTTACCAACACCACGCCGGGCAGTTCCCCGCCTTCCGCGATGCCTCGGAGTCGCTCCATGTCCGCACCCTCCCCCTACTGCCTTTCGGCAAGCGGGCGGTACTCCTGCGGTCCGCTCCAGACCGCCTTGAACGCCGGGCGCACGATAGGCCCGCCGTTGACAAGCTCCTCCAGCCGGTGTGCGCACCAGCCCACCACACGCGAGATGGCGAATATCGGCGTATAGAGATCCGTCGGAATGTTGAGCATATCGTAGACGAAGCCGGAGTAGAAGTCGACGTTTGCGCAAAGCTCCTTCCGGTGCTCGCGCCCCTCGTTAAAGACCTTGGGTCCGATCGTTGCGATAGAGTCGTAGAGCTTGAACTCCTCCATGCGCCCCTTGCTCTCAGCCAGTTCCCGCGCCTTCTCGCGGAGGAGCTGAGCACGCGGGTCGGACAACGTGTAGACCGCGTGCCCCAAGCCGTAGATAAGCCCGGAGCCGTCTCCCGCCTCTTTACGCAGGATCTTGCGCAGATGATCCGCCACGGCGTCTTCGTCCGACCAGTCGGAAATGGCGTCTTTAATCTCATCCATCTGGTGCATCACGCGCAGATTCGCCCCGCCGTGCCGTGGACCCTTCAGGGAGAGCGTGGCGGCGGCAATTGCCGAGTAAGTATCCGTCGCTGCCGACGTGATAACGTGCGTCGTGAACGCCGAGTTGTTACCGCCACCGTGCTCAGCGTGCAGGATGAGACAGAGGTCTAGAAGCTCCGCTTCAAGAGGCGTGTAGGCAGCGTCTTCGCGAAGCATCATGAGGAAGTTCTCAGCCGTCGACTTCCCCGGCATCGGGTTGCGCACGAAGAGCGACTCACCGTGATAGTAGTGCATCTTCGCTTGATAGGCATACGCCGCCATGGCAGGGAACCGCGCCACCAGCTCGATGCTCTGACGCAACACAGAGGGCAGGGAGATCGCGTCGGGCGTTTCGTCATCGCTATACGCCGCGAGGATCGACCGCGCCAGCGAGTTCATGATGTCGCGACTCGGCTCGCGGATGATCTTCTCCAAGAGCGTATAGGGCAACGCACGCTTCACGTCCAGGACGTTGCACCACTCCGCCAACTCCTCCGACGAAGGCAACTGACCGAACAAAAGCAGGTACGCCGTCTCTTCAAAGCCCGGACGCTTCTCCCTCTGGCAACCGCGCACGAGATCCTGCACGTCGATTCCCCGGAAGAACTGCTGCCCCTCAACCGGTACAAGCTCGTTTTCGGAAACCACATAACCATGCAACGAACCCACCCGCGTGAGCCCGACCAAGACCCCCGAGCCATCCTCGTTACGCAACCCGCGCTTGACGTTATATTTACGGTAGAGAGCCGGATCAATCCGCGCACACGCCTTCGCCATTTCTTCATAGCGCGTCAACAACTCGGCGGACAAGGCAGGATTCGCCCCGAAAGCCGGTTCTGTATGTTTCTTTTCAACTGCCATCGGTGGCGTGTCCTTCCATGTACCTTGTAAGAATTTATCATCATACAACACCTTCAGCCCGTATGCAATACTAAAATCCACTCCCCCAAATATTTCCTCCCACCCCTCC
>CAVDHG010000137.1:0-5805 GCA_963608725.1 Agathobacter rectalis
CTCGCGTTTGCCTCGTCTCCGCCTCGCGTTTGACCCGAACGCGGTTGCCTGCCACCTTTTGGCAGACCGTGCCAAAAGTTCGCCACGGGGGTAAAAAAGGAGGCGTTTTAGGGTAAAAAGCGGGGCATTTGGGACAGGAAAAGGGCGAGTTGGGGTCAGAGGGGTGGGGGAGGGGCGAGAAAAGGTTGCATAAAGGCTTTATCTTCTCATCTTTTCTTCACTTTGTGATATACTGCGCCCGCCGGTGGGCATTGAGCTTAGCGGTTGACGCGATGCGGAGATAAGCAAGAATGGCAAAAGGCGTTACGGATGCATTGACGGGCTGGAGCGCGGTAAAGAGTGCGGAACTCTACGGCGTTGATGCGTGGGGGCATGGCTACTTTGGCGTGTCGGCGGATGGGTTTGCCACGGTGCGCCTGCAACGCGCCGGGAAGCCGGTAGACGTCCCCTTCCAAAAGATCGTTGAGGCGTTGCGGGACCGGGGGATGAGTTTGCCGGTGCTGTTGCGCTTTAGCGACATTCTTGCCTCGCGCATTAAGGTGATCAACGAAGCCTTTCGGAAGGCGATCAGTGCCTATAATTACAAGGGCGACTATCGGGGGGTCTACCCGATCAAGGTGAATCAACAGCAACAAGCCGTGCAGGACGTGGTTTCCTTCGGCAGGGCGTACCACCACGGCGTGGAGGCGGGGTCGAAGGCAGAACTGATTGCGGCGCTGGCGTATATGCACGACCCGGAAGCGTACATTGTCTGCAACGGGTACAAGGATGAGGAATTCGTCCAGCTCGCACTCTCGTCGCTCAAGATGGGGCTTCAGACGATCATTGTCTTGGAATCCTTGCAGGAGCTGGACATTGTCCTAGCGGTGGCAGAGGAGCTTAAGGTGAAGCCCCGGATCGGGGTGCGCGTGAAGCTCAGTAGCAAGGTGGGCGGGAAGTGGAGCGAGAGCGGAGGCGATCGCTCGGTCTTTGGTTTGACGGCGAGTCAGCTCATCGTGGTGGTGGATCGCTTGCGGGACGCCGGGAAGCTGGATTGCTTGGAGATGTTGCACTACCACCTCGGCTCCCAGGTGCCGAATATCCGCGAGATCCGCGACACCATTAAGGAGGCTTCGCGCTTCTACGTGGGGCTGGTGAAAGAGGGTGCGCCGATGGGCATCTTCGATATTGGCGGGGGGCTGGCGATAGACTACGACGGGAGCCACACGAATTTCGAAAGCTCCGCGAACTACGACATCGCTGAGTATTGCGCCGACGTGGTGGAAGGAATCATGTTCGCGTGCGACCACGCGCAGGTCCCGCACCCGACGATCATCAGTGAGTCCGGGCGTGCCCTGATAGGCTACTACTCGGTGCTCTTGATGGACGTCTTGGGGACTGCGACCTTCGAAGTCTCGGAGGAAGAAGACGTTGACCCCGTCTTGAAGGGTGAGCAGGTGCCCGAGTGCATTGCCAACCTCCTCGACGTTGCCAAGCACTTGCGCACCAAGAACCTCCCGGAGTACTTTAACGACGCGCTCTACTACCGCGAGGAAGTGCAGAAGGCGTTCAAGCAGGGGTTGATTTCGCTCCGGCTTCACGCTGCTGCCGACCGCCTCTTCTGGTCGATCCTCACGCGTATCCGCGCCGAGGTGCCGAAGTTGAAGTACGTGCCCGAGGACTTGCTCGGGTTGGACGAAGCGATGGCGGATATTTACTACTGCAACTTCTCCGTCTTCCAATCCCTGCCGGACGCTTGGGCGATCGATCAGCTCTTCCCGATCATGCCGATTCACCGCCTCTGCGAGAAGCCCACGCGCAGCGCACATATCTCCGACATCACCTGCGATTGCGATGGGCAGATAGACAAGTTTATCGATTTGCACGACGTCAAGCACGCCCTCCCGCTCCACGAAGTCCGCGAGGGCGATAGCTACATCCTGGGTGCCTTCCTCATCGGAGCTTACCAGGAGACGCTTGGCGACCTGCACAACCTCTTTGGCGATACCAACGTGGTATCCGTCCGCCTCGACGAGGATGGCGACATTGACTTCTCCGACGAGGTGGAGGGCGACACCGTTGAGGAGGTGCTCTCCTACGTGGAGTACAACACTGCCGACCTCGTCTCGCGCTTCCGGCGGCTGACCGATTCGGCGATGAAGGCGAAGCGCATCACCGCCGTGGAGAGGCGGCGTATCCTCGCGGCGTATGCCAATGGCTTGCGCGGGTATACGTACTTCGAAGTCTAGCCCGCTCCCCGCCTTCCGCCCCGCTTTGGGAATTGCACCATGACGTCTGCCCTCCCCGTAAAAGGTCCCGCCCAGACGCCCGGAACGCGCCTTAACGCGTTGGATCTTCTGCGCGGGCTGGACATCTTTTTCCTGACCGTGGTTGCGCCGCTCTTCTGGGCAGTCCATCGCGTGTGGGGTCTGCCCGGCTGGGCGACGCGTCAGATGACGCACGTGGAGTGGGAAGGGCTGCACGCGTGGGATCTCGTCATGCCCTGGTTCATCTTCATGTGTGGTGCGGCGATTCCCTTCGCCCTCGCTAAACGCCTCCGCGATGGACGCCCCACGGGGGCTTTTTGGCGACACGTCTTCGGACGCGTGCTCCTGCTTTGGGTGCTCGGTATGCTCGTGCAGGGGGAGTTGCTCTCGCTCGACCCGGCGCGGATCAGCCTTTACAACAACACCTTGCAAGCCATCGCCTCGGGCTACTTGATTGCCGCGCTTGCCTTCCTCGTGCCCTCCAAACTTTTTCACGCGCTCTTGCCTTGGGTGTTGGCGGTGCTCTATACGGTTCTGCTCGCGCTCTTCGGGGACTACACGCCAACCGGGAATTTTGCAATCGCGGTTGACCGCATCCTCCTGCCCGGGAACCGCGATGGGTACGGCTGGGTCTTAACCTCACTCATGTTCGGCACGATGACGCTCTGCGGCGCACAGTGCGCCACCTTCCTTCGAGGCGCAAGCTCCCCCATCCGGAAGGTGCTGACGCTTGGCGGAGCCGGGGCGATCCTCCTTGTCGCGGGCGTGGTTGCCACGGCGTGGATTCCTGCGATCAAGCGCATCTATACGCTGAGCTTCACCCTGCAAGCCCTCGGGCTGGGCGTCCTGGCTCTGGCGCTCTTCTATTTGGTCTTCGACGTCCTGAACGTGCGCCTCGGCACGGGGCTTCTGCGCCTCTTCGGACAACACGCGCTGACGGCGTATCTCTGCTCGACGCTATTCGCGCCGGCGATTATGGCATTCGCGAATATCTTCGTGCAGGGCGTCCCGCACCTCTTGGGCGCACCGGTGCAACCCTTCGTCCTTGCCCTCGCGAACGCGCTGGTGCTCGTGGGAATCGTCTGGCTTCATGCTCGCCTGAGGCAAGCCGGGGGCGGGAGGTAACCTTTCTTCGCCCGGCGCACTTAGACGCGAGAGGGTAAACTTGTGTAGAATACGCTTATGTTTTCGTTCTTCTTAGCTCTTAAATATCTGAAGCCCAAGCGCGGGATCGTCTCCGTGGTAACCCTGCTTTCGGTTCTGGGCGTTACGATTGGGGTGGCGATCGTCATCATCGTGCGGGCTGTCTTTACCGGGTTTAGCGACACGTGGCAGAAGAAGCTCCTGGAATTCAAACCGCACGTGGTGGTGCAGTCCGGCTCGCGTCAAGAGCTCCTGGTTGACTACGACAAGCTCTGCGAACGCTTCGAGCAGATCCCCGGCGTGGTGGTGGCGTCTCCGAGCATTGAGGGGCGCGTCCTGGTGGAGCACGCCAAGCTCATCGTGGCACCCATCCTGCTGGGCGTCGACCCCGACCGCTTCCAAAGGCAAGTCCCCCTGGAAATCTGGAACGGCTCCTTCGACCTCTCGGGCGAGGGTGTGGCAATCGGCATCGACATGGCAACGCGCCTCAGAGCGAACGTCGGCGACGAGTTGCTCGTCTATTCCCCGATGAACCTCGTGGATAAGGACGAACTCTACCTCCCCGAGCGGCTCACCATCCGCGCCATCTACAAGACCGGGCAAGCCGAGTACGACAACTCCTTCATCTTCACCTCCCTTGCCGTGGCTCGCGACCTCATGGGCTACACCGGTGGCGTAACGAGCGTGAGCCTGCGCGTCGAGGAGCCACACGCCCTGCAACCCTATTCGAGCGACCCCGAGAACCTCATCTCCCGCATCCGCACCGCCGGGCGCGAGTTCTACGGTCGCCCAATCTCCGTCTCCACCTGGCAACAGCAGGACCGCCTTATCTTCAACGCCGTCGCCACGGAGAAGAACATGATGACGCTCCTGCTGATCTTCATCAGTGTGGTCGCCATCTTCTGCGTGGTCAATACCATCATTGTTATCACCGTGCAGAAGACTAACGAGATCGGACTGCTCAAGGCTCTGGGCTTCTCATCCGGACAGCTCACCACGGCGTTCGTCCTCTACGGCTGGATCCAGTGCGTGGTGGGGACGCTGCTGGGCATTGGGCTGGCGTTCCTCATCCTCTTCAACCTCCAAAACCTCGTCGATATGCTCGGCACGTACTTCGGGCTGGACGTCTTCCCGAAGGCGGTGTATGGGCTGGACGCGATTCCGTGGCGTGTTGAGCCGGTGGAGATTCTCCAGGTGGTGGTTATGGTGGTAGCCTTTTGCGCCGTGGCGTCCCTCCTGCCGGCGTGGCGCGCCGCCTCGATGGACCCCGTGGACGCCTTGCGCAAGGAGTAACGCACGATGCCCGCCTTTACCTTAGTTGCCCGCAATCTCCATAAGGCTTATGTGCTCCATAAGCAGAAGCTTCCGATTCTCTGCGGGGCGGAGATGACCGTCAGTGCTGGCGAAACCCTCGCGATCGTCGGCAGGAGCGGAGCGGGTAAATCCACCCTCATGCACATCCTCGGCGGACTCGACCGCCCGGACGCCGGGGAGGTCTTCCTCGGCGAAACCGCCCTCTACGCCCTCGGCGCACGCAAACGCGCCAAAGTTCGCGCTGCGCGGATCGGGTTCGTCTTCCAAGCCTACCACCTTCTGCCGGAGATGGATATCACGGAAAACGTCATGCTCCCGGCGATGGCTCTCGGGAAGGCGTCGAAGGCGACCATCCGCAAACGCGCCGAAGAGCTCCTGGAGCGCGTGGGGCTGTCCGAACGCCGTCGGCATATGCCTGCCGAGCTTTCCGGAGGCGAACAACAGCGTGCTGCCATTGCCCGCGCCCTGATGAACGAGCCGCCCCTGATTCTTGCCGACGAACCGACCGGAAACCTCGACGCTACGACCGGTGATTGCGCCTTGCACCTCCTCTTTGACCTCGTGCGCGAACAAGAGACGATCCTCGTGATGGTTACGCACAATCCCGAGACTGCTGCTCGGTGCCACCGCACCCTCCGTCTTGAGAACGGTCTGCTCGTCTAAATCCCCCTTTTTTGCCCTTTTCCCGAAAACCCCCCGCAACCGAGTTTGCCCTCCCTCCGCACCGCGTTTGACCCAAACGCGAACCGGACACACCCCGATCGCGGTTCAAGGGGTGTTTTTCTTTTCCTCCTGCCAGACACACACAACGGACGCCTCCGGCGTCCACCCCACCTCTACAAAACGACCTCAAAACGGCGAAAAACCACCGAAAAGGGACGGAAAACGCATCTAGCCCGCCGAAAAAGTTAGACGTGGAGGTTTTAAGAAGAGGGAAGAGCGGGTTTTGAGCTGGGGGTTGCTGGGGACGGTTAGGGGGATGGGAGGTGCTGGGGTGCTCGGTAGGTGGGGATTGTGTGTGTCTGGCAGGAGGAAAAAGAAAAACCGCCCGCAACCGAGATTGAGGTGTCTCCGCACCGCGTTTGGGGTAAACGCGAACCGG
>CAVDHG010000138.1:0-5710 GCA_963608725.1 Agathobacter rectalis
CGCGATCGACCTCTTCCCGGTTCGCGTTTACCCCAAACGCGGTGCGGAGACACCTCGATCCCGGTTGCGGGGGGATTCACGGTTGAACCGAGTTTGGGGGGAGGGGGTGGGTAGGGGAGTAGGCAGGTGGGTGGGGTGGGTTTGATTTGTGGTGGGAAATCTGGTAGGATAAGCGTCGGAACGGGTATGGTGCCGGTTTTCGGCGTTGGGTAGCCCGGTTGGAAACAAAAGGTATGACAAAGCAACAAGCCAAATTAAAGGTCGCGATGGTCGGCGGCGGGCTGGACTCCTTCATGGGGCGCATCCACCGCGAGGCAATCGTGGCGAGCGGTTGCCTGGAGTTGGTGTGCGGGGCGTTCGGTTCAACGAGGCAACGGTCCTTCGAAACCGGGAAGCAGTTGGAACTCAACCCCGAGCGTGTCTTCGGCGTTTACCGCGACATGTTTAGACGCGAGGCGAAGGTCAAGGGCGCAGAACGGCTCGACCTCATCACCGTCATCGCGCCCAACAACATGCACTACCCGGTTACGATGGCGGCGTTCGACGCTGGGTTCCCGGTCTTCTCCGAGAAGCCCATGAGCTGCAACATGGACGAGGCGAAGAACCTGAAGCGTCGCACCCTCAT
Organism: Agathobacter rectalis; assembly: GCA_963608725.1. Taxonomy (GTDB): domain Bacteria; phylum Verrucomicrobiota; class Kiritimatiellia; order RFP12; family DVOR01; genus Spyradenecus. The sequence goes on from CAVDHG010000138.1 coordinate 626, forward strand.
GAACAAGGAGTTTTACGCCACGGCATATGTCTTCCCCTACTACCCGGCACTGGACGCGTTGAAGGCGTTCATCGAGCGCGGGGGCGTGGGGAACATCCGCCGCGTGGACGTGCGCTACTATCACGGCTGGATGGGCACGCGCTTGGAGACGGCGGGGAACCGCTCGGCAGGTTGGCGCGTCGACCCGCGCAGGTGTGGATCGAGCGGTGCGATTTGCGACCTCGCCGGCTCCTGCGCCTTCGTGGCGGAGTGGGCGAGCGGGCTGGCGATCACCGCGCTGTGCGCAGCAGGGCACCCGGCAGTGGCAGGGCGTATCCTCGACGACGACTCGGCGGTCTTGCTCCGCTTTGAGAACGGCGCGTTCGGCACGATCTCCGTGAGCCAGATCGCGTTGGGTGAGGCGGATGGCGTGGTGCTCGACGTCTACGGCGACAAGGCTTCGGTGCACTGGAAGCAGGGCGAAGCGAACGTCTGGAGGCGGGTGGACGCGAAGGGCGAGAGCGTAACGGAGGCTCCGAAGGGGGCACCGGCTCCTGCGCCCTCTCCGGGGCGTTTCGGTGAGCCGTATGGAGACGACGCCGCGTACATCGCGGCTCTCGCGGCGGCGTACCGGGATTTTGCGCAGGTGCTGATTGCGGCGCGGGATGGAGAAACGGTTGAGAGCCGTTGCGTCGGGGTTGACCCGGCGTTGCGCGTGGCGACCTTCAACGACCTTGCGGCGCGAAGCGCGATGCCGACTTCCGAGGACACGGTAGCGAAGTGGGTGCCCTTCGAGGTGCCGAAGGTCGAACTGCTCAGTTAGGCGCGAGATGACCTGCGAAGCGGTTGCACGGCTGCTGGATGGCGAGTTGCGGTTGGACGCCTTCCGCGACGTCTCGGACAACGGGTTGCAGATTGCCAACGTGGGCGAGATCACGTGCGTGGCGACGGCGGTCGATGCCTCGTTAGAAGCCTTTGAAGTAGCGGCGGCGCGGGGCGCGCAGATGCTCGTGGTGCATCACGGGCTCTCCTGGGGCGGGAGCTTGGCGCGGATTACGGGGTTGAACTACAAGCTGGTCTCGTGCGCCCTCAAGCACAACCTCGCGCTCTACGCTTGCCACCTCCCGCTCGACGCACACCCCACGCTCGGCAACAACGCGCAGCTCGCCGGAGCCTTGGAGCTGACGCGGTTGCGCCCCTTTATGCATTACCACGGGCAGGCGATCGGCTTTAAGGGCGTGCTCCCGGAGCCGTGTTCGCGTGCGGAGTTCGAGAAGCGCGTGCGGGAAGCGGTTGCACCTCGGCGCGTGGAGTGGCTTGCCTTTGGCGCGGAGGAGATCCGCACGGTGGGCATCTGCTCGGGTGGCGCGCCCGAAGGGGTGGACGAGGCGGCTCGCGAAGGGCTGGACGTCTACCTCTGCGGAGAGGCAAACCTCGTGGCGTACAACCTCGCCAAGCAGTGGGGCGTGAATGCGCTCGCGGTCGGGCACTACGCCACGGAGCGTTTTGGCGTGCGGGCGTTGGGCTCTTGGCTCGCGGAGCAGACGGGGCTGAAGGTGGAGTTCCTCGATTTCGATTCGCCTTTCTAAGCGCGGAGGGTTGCGTTGAAGCGTGGCAAGCGGTATCATAAGGGTAGAAGGTTGGACGCGGGCTTCAACCGGAGAACGGAAAAGACATGGCTGACGTAACACAAGCTTCACCTGCCGAAAAGGGAAAGACGCCAGACCCGACCACCGAGGTCGAGTATTTCGGGACGTTGCCCGGCGAGGGTGGCGAGCGGATTTTGCACTACACGATGCGCAACGGTCTGGGCGCGGAGCTGGAGGTGCTGGAGTATGGCGGGACGGTGCGCCGATTCGTCGTCCCCGGGCCAGACGGCAAGGCGCGGAATGTGATCGTGGGTCCGAGCACGCTCGAAGGATGGGTCGCCGAGCCTTACTACGGCGCACTCGTCGGGCGCGTCGCCAATCGCATCGCCGGCGGGAAGTTCTCCTTAGATGGCAAGAGCTACACGCTGGACACCAACAACGCGCCCGGTGGCATCCCCTGCGCCCTGCACGGCGGACTCGTCGGCTTCAATTCGAAGGTGTGGAAGCTTCGCGCCTTCTTCCAGGAGAATATCCCCGAGGAAGCTGCGTGGCTCCGCGCCCACCCCGAGTGGATTGACGCAAACGACGCCGGGCTCCTGCTCTCCCTGGATTCGCCCGACGGCGACCAAGGTTACCCCGGCGCGGTGCACGCCCAAGTGGTCTACGTCCTCACCCCGGCGAATACCTGGCGCATCCTCTACCGCATTACCGCGGACTCTCCCACGCCCGTTGCGCTCACCCAGCATGCGTACTGGAACCTCAAGGGCTGCGCGCAGGGCGACGTGCTCGACCATACGCTCCAGGTGAACGCCACGCGCTACACGCCGGTTACTCCGGGGCTGATTCCCACCGGCGAAGTGGCACCCGTCGCCGGCACGCCCTTCGATTTCACCTCTCCGCGCAAGCTCGGCGAAAGGGTCGACGCCGATAACGATCAGATTCGTTACGGCGCGGGCTACGACCACAACTTTGTCCTCGACCGCTCGGCGGAGGGTGAACTGGTTCATGCCGCCACCCTCGCTTCCCCCGACGGGATGCGCATGGAGGTCTGGACCGACCAGCCCGGTATGCAAGTCTATACCGGCAACTACATCCCGGACGGCATGGAAACTCCCGAGGGCGCGACTTGCCGGCGCGGAGGTGTGGCGTTGGAGACGCAGCACTTCGCCGACAGCGTCAACCGCCCGGAGTTCCCCTCCGTCATCCTGCGCCCCGGTCAAACCCTCTTCTCCATTACGGAGTACCGCTTCCCCGAGGCTTGATGCCACTCGGGGTTCACCACGATAACCAACCAAGGAACACATCATGGGCAACATATTCATTGACGCACTGGTCTTTTTCGGATTCATCGCGTGCGTGCTCTTCGTCGGCTTCTTCAAGAGTCGCAAGAAGGCAGGCGATGGCGAAGCGGCGGAGGACTACTTCCTCGCAGGGCGCGGGTTGAAGTGGTGGCTTATCGGCTTCTCGCTGATCGCCGCGAACATCTCCGCCGAGCAGTTCGTGGGCATGAGCGGACAGGGTGCCGGCTTGGAAGGCATATCCTGCGCCTCGTGGGAGTGGATAGCCTCCATTACCTTGGTGATCGTTGCCTTCTGTATGTTGCCCTACTTCCTCAAGACCGGGATCACCACCATGCCCGAGTTCCTTGAGGTGCGCTACAACCACGTGGCGCGGACGCTCATGACCGTCTCGATGATCTTCATCCTCATCGTTGCCTCGCTCATCGGCGTAACCTACGCCGGCTCCCTCGTCATGCACCAGCTCTTCAATGAGTTCAACGTGACCATCTCCTTTAACACGTGCTGCTTGATTATGTCCCTCATCGCTGGCGCGTACGTGCTCTTTGGCGGACTCAAAGCCTGCGCTTGGGCGGATCTCTTACAGGGTGCTGCGCTCATCGTCGGTGGCGCGATCATTGCGTACTATGCGTGCGACGCCTTGACCTCCACGCCTGCCACAGAGCTTGCCGGTTTCGGCGGGGCAACCACCACCGAGGGCGCCGGTTTCCTTCAGCGCTTCTCTGACCTCAACGCCGCCAAGATGCACATGGGGCGCCCCGCGACCGACGCCGCCATGCCTTGGACGATCCTTATCCTCGGCATCTGGATTCCGAACTTCTACTACTGGGGTCTCAACCAGTACATCACCCAGCGCATCCTCGGCTCCGGCTCCCTCGCGGAAGGGCAGAAGGGCATTGTCTTCGCTGCCGTGCTCAAGCTCATAATCCCCTTCATTATCGTTATCCCTGGCATCATCGCCTTCAACCTCTACTCCGGGAAGATGGCTGGGGACACCGCCGCAGTCATCGAGAAGCGCGTCGCCAGCAACGACCTTAAGAAGAACGAGTTGATCTGCTTCTACTCTCTGAGTGCTGACCTCGCGACCGCCCAGCAGAGCGAGCGCGCCATCACCGCTCAGCTCAAGCCCGAGACCGTTGCCGCCATCGCCGCGCACAACGCCCCCATCCTCGCACGCATCGCCGAGGAACACAAGGCGGAGCCTACCATCTCCAACATCCAGACCTGGGCGTCCCAGGGCAAGGAGGGCGTCCTCACCTTCGCTTCCGGCAAGACCGTCTCCATCACCGGCTACACGTATAAGTACGACGGCGCACTCGGTTGCCTCATGAGCCTCTTCCCGAAGAACCGCGGCATCCTCGGCTTCGTCCTTGCCGCCTTGCTCGGCGCGATTGTCTCCTCGCTCGCCGCCGTGCTCAACGCCACCTCAACCCTCGTGACGATGGATATCTACCAGCGTTACCTCAAGCCGAAAGCCTCCCAACGCGAGCTGGTCTTCTTCGGGCGCGTCATTACGGTGTTGCTCGTGGTGGTCGGGTGCATTGCTGCGGCGATGTTGAAGTCCGACTCCATCTTCAAGTACATCCAGGAGGTGCAGTGCTACGTTTCTCCGGGCATCTTCGCCGTCTTCGCCTTCGGTATGCTTAACCGCTCGGCGGGCAAGTGGTCGGGCGTCTGCGGGCTGATCTTCGCCCCCATCGTTTTCTACTTCCTGAACACGTATGGGTGGGACTGCTTCCCGGCGTTTATCCTCAAGCCTTTGAGCATGATTCCTGGGCTTGCCATTCCTGCCGAGGGTGGCACGATGCACTACCTCATCGCAGCTTCGTACACCTTGGTGCTGACGCTGATCTTCATGACCATCTACGGCTTGATTTGGCGTCTGCCTCGTGAGAAGATGGTGGTCTTCGAACACAAGACGACGCTGGACATGACGATGTCCAAGGGTGCGCTTCTCTTTGGCATTGTTGTCTGCATCCTGACCGTGGTGCTCTACGTGGTCTTCTGGTAACCACTTCTCCCCGCACCCCGATCCCAACGCCGAACCTGCGTTGCCCCTCGGGGTGCCCACCTATAACCTCAACTCTTCCCGCCCGCGCTTTCCCCAAGCGCGGGCTCTTTTTTTACCTCCCCCCTCCCTCCCCCTCCCCGCAACCGGGATCGAGGTGTCTCCGCACCGCGATCGGGTCAATCTCGGTGCGGACAGACCCCAAACTCGG
>CAVDHG010000139.1:0-5673 GCA_963608725.1 Agathobacter rectalis
GTTTTGGGGTTGGTGGGGTTACCAGTCGCGGGTGGTGGGGGGGAGAGCCAGGCGGGCGCGACGCTTCTTCTCGTTCTCTAGTTCGCGTTGGCGGTCGGCAGCCTTCTGGAGAAGTGCCTTAATATCGTCCTTCTTATCCTTCTCCTCGCCCGCGGAAGGTTGGGGCTTGGGTTCGCCTTGGGGTTTTTCCGCGTTATCCTGTTGGGGTTGCTGGTCTTGCTTCTGGTTCTGGGGCGACTCCTGTGGATTCTGCTGGGCGGACGAGTTTTGGTTTTGCTTGGGCAGGTGCTCGCGGATAAGCAGGAGGTTTTCCATCACCTTCTGCTTGTTGGCGGGGGAAACGGGGGGCGCAAGGAGCGGAACCGTCGCATCCGCCGTGCGGGCAATGAGGTCGCGATCGGCTTCGGTGAAGGTTACGGCGTTGGTGGAGGCGGCTTGCTGTTGGAGTTGCTCCTCCGCCCACTGGGGGAAGAGCAGGCGGAACTGCTGGGTGAGCGCGAGGACTTCCTCCTCGTCGTCGCGGGCGGGCTGGTAACGGGTCAGGCGCGTGAGGGCGTTGGTCTGGACGGCGATACTCTCGGCGTTGAGGGCGGGCGGGTCGGCAAAGGTCTTCCACAAGTCGTAGACGAAGGGCTCGCCATCCAGGAGCAAACGGGCATCGCCCGTCAGAGCCTCATACGCTTCGGCGGCGGCATCGAGCCGGGCTTGCGCTTCGTTGGCGCGGGTGGTCAACTCGGCGCGGAGCGTCTCATTGGTAATCGCCTGCGGGAGAGCCTCCACCACGGGGAACCAACGGTCGGACTGCGTGCGCACATCCTTGGCAAGTTGCTGGGCAAGCGAGAGGCGCACGCTCGGCGTTGGACTGGAGAAGACCTCCGGGACGGCTTTGGCGAGGGCGCGTTGGGAGGTGAGGAGCTTCGGCACCAGCTGACCCAAGGCTTGACCCTTAAACTGCGCGAGGGCGGAGGCTCGACGTGCCTCCCGGCGAAGGGCGTCCAGCCCCTCCTGAGCGCGGGAGAGATTGCGTTGCGCCACGTCGGATGGCTCAGCCTGCAAGGCGCGGGTGAAGGCGGCGAGGGCGTCCTCGCGCAGAGCAAGCTTGCGGACGGGGTCAACCTCATCGGCAGCTTGCGCGAGCAGGAGGGTGCCTTCGAGGGTGGCGGCGCGGGAGGTGAAGGCGCGGTCGTCCACCGCTTGGCGGATGCGCTCCAAGGCGTTGGTGGCGTCGCCCGCTTTCCAGAGGGCGAGGGCTTCGTTGTAGGCGTAGTGCGCAAGCTCGGAAGGCTCGGCACCGGCGCGGGCTTCGGCGTAGTGCGTGGCGGCTTGGGCGTAGTCCCCCCGACGGTAGGCGTGCTGTCCTTCGCGGGCAGGCTCAACGGCGCGAAGCACCGGCGCAAGGGCAAGGAAAAGCACCAACGCGCTCGGGCGACTGATGCGCCCGGCGGAGAGAAAGAGCGCGCCAAGGGCGAACAGAACGGAAAGCGTACTGAAGAGGGCGGTGCGGTCGGTGCTTGCCACCTCCAAACGCTCCCGCGCCTCCTGGTCGGCAAGACGCGCCAAGTAACGCGAGTAGACGGCTCCGAGGGTGGTCTGCGCGGTGCCGGCGGTGGCGAGCGGGATGTAGTGCCCGCCGCTCTGCTCGGCGATCGCCTTGAGCGTGCTCTCCGTCAGACGGCTCTGCACGCTCTTACCCTCGAACTGCACGGTGCCGCCGCCGTCGGGGATGGGTGCGCCACGCGTCGAGCCGATGCCCACGGTGAAGATGGGGACGCCTCGTTTGCCGGCGGTCTTGGCAAGCTCGACGGCGCGTCCGGCGAGGTCTTCGCCGTCGCTGATGAGCACGATGGCGTTGTGACTGCTCTGTGCGCGGTCGAAGGCTTCAAGGCACTTGGAGATGGCGTCGGCTAGGTCAGTCTCTCCGGGCGGGGCACTCTCCGGGGAGAGGGCGTCGACGCTCTGGCGCAGGAAGGCGAGGTCGGTCGTCATGGGGCAGAGGAGCACGCCTTTCCCGCGGAACGCTAGCAGCCCGGCGCGGTCGCCCTTCAGGGCGTCAACGAGGTCGGTAACGTCTGCCTTCGCCCGCCCGAGTCGGTCGGGGCGAACGTCCTGCGCCAACATCGAGCGCGAGACGTCGACGGCGATCATCACGTTGCGAGCGCGGGTTACCAGCTCCTCGGTGGACTGCCCCCAGCGAGGACCTGCCAAAGCCAGGACGAGCATCAGCCCCGCGCCCAGCAGAAGCACCACCTGTGCGCGTGCACGCTTCCCCAACGCCGGCTTCACTTGCCGGGCATGACGCGACAACTGCGCCAACCGCGCCTCGCGTTTGCGCTCCCACCAAAAGGCAAGCACCCCCAGCACCGGCACGAGGGGCAGGAGAAAGAGGAATCCGGGCTCGGCAAAGGTCATTACGGCGTTCCTTTCTTCAGGCGGGCTTCACGCACCCACCCCGAACCGCTCGCCCCCCGGACGAGCACCCACGCTCCGCGCTCTTCGAGCTTCTTTGGGGGACCTTCGAGCGTCCCGATCAAGGGCGCACCCTCCGCCGGAGCCAGGCGCAGAGGCACCCCCTTCCCCGACGCGCCCCCGATCGTTACATCCTCCCCGGCGTCGTCGGCGGCGTCCTCATCCTTCAAGCGCAACGTCAGCGGCGCACACGCCACCTCCTGCGCCTCGCGCTTGCGCACGTCAAAAGCCTTAAACGCCTTCAACTGCACCGTCGCCACCGCCTCCTCGCCCTCGGGCACAATCCACGCCTGCGCCTCCAAGCGGTTCTTCTCGCGCTTCACTTCCCGGAAGGGATAGACGCGCCCCTTCGGCGTCTGCGCCCACGCAAATTCAAAGCCCTCCGGGATGCGCCCCTCCTTCGCCACGAGCGTCGCGGTGATCGCCCGCACGTCTCCGGGGCGGTAGGTGGCGTCATCCGAGCGGAGCGACTGCGCGAACACGCCAACGGGCAACCCCGTTGCGCCCTGCGGGAGAGCCTGCGCCGAGTAACTGAACGCCGGGATCTTCGCTGCCCGGCGCGTCGTCGACGCCGAGCGGATAAAGCCAAAGGTCTGCTCCGTGGTCAGCTCCACGCTCAGTCGCCCCTCGGGGATGGCAATCAGCTTCGGAGCCGGTTCGTCCATCGTCCACCGGAAAACCGTCTTGCGCACCTTGCCCTGGACGCTTGAGGACTGCTCATCCGGAGCGCGACGTGGTCCCTGGTCGAGCGTCAGCCCCGTAACCTGCTCCTCGGAAGCCGTCTCAACCGTCAAGGTCAAGTCATACGCCTGCCCCACGTAAACCGGCGCGGAAGGCGACGTCCCCCACTGCGCCGAGAGCACCGCCCCCCACGCCCGGAACGCCAGCCCCGCCACGCCGACCATCAAACCCAACCGCATCATGGCTGCGCCTCCCCTTCAACCGTCACGGGAATCTCCGGCGGCAGTGCCTTGGGGCTGACGCGTAAAAACGCCACCCCGGCGAGGATCCCCACAAGGAGCAAGAAAGTGGACATCGCCACGCGCAGAAGAAGGAGCTTACGCCCTGGAATAGCCAGCAAGAGCAGGAGGGCGCCAAGTGACATGCATAGGACATCGAGGAGCGTCCCCACGCCCCCCGGAGGCGGAAAGACCTTCGCCCAGAACGGCACCGTCCGCTCCTGCGCCGTATACGCCGCCACCAATGCCTGTTGCGTCGCCTCGTCCGACCCATGCGCCCACCGGCAGAGGTCAACCACTGCCACCGCTTCGGCGGGGCGTCGCGCCAAGAGCGCACACGTTGAGGCATTGAGCAAGACCGCCCGACTCAGCTCGCCCTCCCGCGCCACGCGCAACCACAGATTCGCTGCGCGGGCGTAGTCCGCCGTCGTCGTCGCTTGGATCGACGCCGCCTCCGCCTGCTCACGGAGGAACGCGTCCGGCGCAGCCGAGAGCGTCGCGGGCAGGAGGAGCAGTGCCACCACCAACCCCGCGCCCTTTGCGACCCGATGCCCCGCGCTTGGCGGACGTGGCACCCGTGGCAGGAGCGCAACGAGTTTATCGCGAGCGGACGTCCATTCCGCGCTTCCCGTATAGGTCGAAGCCTCCAGCTCAGCGTATGCCTTCACAAACTCCAACCGCTCCGGCGTGGCTTCGGCTTGGGCGAGCAACCCCTTGAGTTCCTCGGCGGTGAGCGCGGGGCGTCCAGCCCAGAGGCGAATCGCGCCGGCAGCTTCCGCGGGCGACGTCGCACTCCGGAGCGAAGCGAGCGCACGCGCCGTGGGGCGACGCTTCGCGAAGGGCGTTGCAAGAACCTTGAAGATCACCTTCGCCGGGCGCACAGCAAGGCGCAGAGCCACGCACGCCATGCCGAGCACCAGCACGCCTAACGCCCACGGCGCAGGCGTGCGCTTGGGTTGCGCACCGGGCGCGAAGGTGAGCGGAGGCGGAAGGGCGGAGAGGGTCTGCGTGCCATCCTCGCCGAGCAGTGCCAACTGCGCGGAGGGGCGAGCGTGGAGCGGAATCGCGGAGGTGTGGACGGTGCGGTAGGTGGCGGAGGCGCGGTCGAACCACGCAAAGTCGAGCGGGGGGATTTCGAGCAGACCGGCACGGATGGGGCGCACGTGCAAGGCAAAGGCGCAACCGCCCTCAAAACGCGTCCGGGTCGCTTCGCCGTAGAGACGAAAGCCGGGGGGCGCGGTGAAGGCTGGCTCGCGGATGAGGGACGTGTCGCCATCGGTCATGAAACGCAAGGTGAGCGTTACGGGGTCGCCAACGTTCACATTATGCGCGTCGAGCACCGCTTCTGCCGAGAAGGCGTTGCCGATCGCGCCCGTAAAACACTTCGGTCTCCCCTCCTCGGGCGGGGGCACCACCTTCACCGAGAGCGTGTTACCTTGCGCGAGCGTCCGCACCCAGGTGGGGTTGCCCTTGGCGTCGAGCTTGCTAATGCGTCGCTCGTTGATGATGGGCGCGGGGAAGATTTGCTCGCCGGTGCGAACCGCTTTGTAGGGCAAGGCAAGCTCCCAGACCATCGCCCCACCCTCCTCGGTGCGGACGGGTTCAGCGGTCGGACGCCCCGCGACTTTGAGGGGCGAATCCTCCTCCGTCATGTTCGGGAAGTGAACTTGGGGCATACGCTCGGTGAGCCGCCCAAAGATGTCGGTCGAATAGAAGGGGGAGTGCGCCGAGCCGTCATACTCTAAGGATGGCGCACGCACGCGAATGCGCAGCGTAACGTCGTCGCCGGGCAAGGGGCTCTCGGGTTCGACGCTCAGCGTGAGGGAGACATCCGGATCCTGCTCCAACTTCTGGATCTCCACCTGCGGATGTTCGTCAAAGGTCAGGGTCTTGCCCGACTTCGTGGTCGCCGTCAGCCGTTCGAGTCGACACGTCCCTTCACCCGTGGGGAGCACGCGAAAGGCGAGGGAGGAGGAGGTGCGCCCATTGATGACCTGCAGATTCTGCGATCGCCCAATAGTCTGCGTCGGCATCGAGAAGGCGAAATCGACCGCTTGGAGCGTCTCCTCGGCGGCAACCTCCAACCGGATAGCGTCGCCGGTATAAATCTTTTCGGGGGAGAGTGAAACGCGCAATTCCCCCCCTTGCACCCGGCAAACCGCCAAGGCGCACAAAGCCAACCAACCAAACCGAAACAACATGTTTTCCAGTATAACACAGCCCACCCCCTCCCTACACCCTCTCCCCC
>CAVDHG010000140.1:0-5468 GCA_963608725.1 Agathobacter rectalis
AAAAGGTGGTGCGCCTGGCGGGGTTCGAACCCACGACCCGCGGCTTAGAAGGCCGCTGCTCTATCCAGCTGAGCTACAGGCGCAAATAAATTCCGTTCTGTATACCGTGCTTGCTCTCCGGGTGCTCTATCCAGCTGAGCTACAGGCGCGGAAAAGGGCGTTACTCGCGCTCAAGACGCGCACGGTTGGCAAGGTCGCCCCACATCATCCAATCCTCGTCGTCATCCTTCGGGAAGGCGCGGAGCCATGCCCCAAGGGAGACGCGGAAGTCGGAGTCGTGCTTCCAGCCGTCCTCAGAGGTATACGAGGGCAAGTAACCGAAGTTGCACCGGAAGCTGACGCAGTCGAGGTTATACTGCACGTAGCCCCCGACCTCCTCCAGGTCGCTGCGCTGGGTGTTGTAGCGGGCGTAGAGCGACCAATCGATCGTCTCGCAGAGGTGGTGGACAAAGCCTCCGTAGAGGACGCGATCCTTGACGTAATCCTCCCAGAAGTAGTCGTACACCTCGTGATTGCGGAGGAGGAAGCCGGCGTAGAGCGTAACGGCGTCCAGTTCGTAGCGGGCGTTGATGTCCCAGAGGGCGAGTCGACTCTCCTCGGGGTCGTATTGGAAATCGGTATCGATGAGCAGACGCTTCATGGGGGCGTAGGAGCCAGCCAAGCCCAAGACGCGCAGACCCGTCGGCTCCTTCACGCGCACGGCGTCGCCCCGGACGTTCCTGCCGGGTTGGTCGCGGTGTTCCCAGCTCACCCAGTGATCCTGCGTCTGGAAGACGTAGACGGCGTAAGGGTCGAGGTTGAAGACGTCGGAGAGACCGTGGTCGGTGCGCTGTTGGAGGAGATTGCGCACGCCAAGGCGGACGCCGGCGTAGCGGTGAGAGGGCGTTAAACCATCGGAGCGGAAGCGGTCGCGCCACTCGTAGTCCTGGTCAAGGCGGTCGAAGGCGTAGGGCGTGTCGCCGGGTTTCGCCTGAGTGCCGGGCACGTAGGTGAAGTCGACGTAGGGGATGACGGTGTGGCGGTAGTCCTCATAATCGCGCCAGTAACGCGCCTGGAGGGTTGCGCCCAACTCGAAGAGCGAACGGAAGAGCGAGCCGCCATCGGCGGACTCAGTGTAGTAGGTGCCACGCCAGCCGGCGCGGGGGGTGAGGGTGATGCCTTCGGCGAGGGTGATCGGACGGCGGAAGACGTGGCGGGTATCCACGCGCAAGGTGTCGTAGTACGCCCAGTTGCCGGGTTGCCAGCGGTAGCGGTAATCCCACGAGGTGTCATACTTGGCGGGCTGACGGCTCAACCAGCCGATCGCCGTCTGCGATTCGTAGTAGAGCGAGGGGATGTCGAAGACCTTCTGGGGGAGAGAGTCGAAGCGCAACTCGGGGAGACGGCGGGTGCCGGCGTAGAAGGAGTTGATGGGGCCCATGAGGGCGAGGGAGGAGACCCAGGCGTTCTCGCGGTGCTCGTAGTTCACGATGCCGAGGGGCTGGGAGCTGGCGCGGAGGGACTTCTCGTTGTAATCCTCGCGGAACTGGGAGTCGCTCACCGCTTCGCCAGTGATGAAGAGGAAGTCGCGGGGGGAGAAGTCGAGGCGCTCGGTAAAGCCGATCGACCAGCGGTGCTCGTCGTACTCGCTCTGCCAGTTCTGGTCTTCGCCCTTTTGGTCGTCGCGGTGGTTGGCGTAGTAGAGCGTGAGGCGACCCCACTGGCGCGTGTCCTCGCCGAACATGCCCTCGGTGCGCCAGGTCAGCTCTTGCCCGACGCCGACGCCGAACTTGCTGCGCAGGTCAAGGACGCTCTTGCCGTAGAGGAGCTCGCCCTGCTCGGCACTGCCGGCGAGGGGGTAGACGTAGCCCAAGCGCAGGTACGCACCCCACTTGCTGGTATAGCCGGGCATGATGCGCCAGCCGTAATCGGTGTTGAGGTCGCGGTAATAATAAGGCATCCAGAGGAGGGGGACGCCCAGGAAGCGACCGGTCGCCCGGCGCATCTCAACGAACTCGCGATCTTTGTAGCGCCCCTCGCCGGTGATGGACCAGTGCCAGGCGGAGGGGGCGTTGGTGCAGGAGGTAACCGTGGCGTCCCGCGTGTGGATGACGCCCTCATCGTCGCGCACGGCGTCCTCAGCCATGACGGTGAAGGTGCCAAGGCGCAAGATGCCCTTGCCGACGAGCCCCTCGCCGGTGCGGTAGTTGAAGTCGATCTGGTCGCCCTGCCAGGAGCCGCCGGTGGCGGAGGCGAGGGAGACGTTGCCCTCGGCGTGGACGTCGCCGGTGGAGGCGTCATAGGAGGCGCGGTCGCAGACCATGGTGATATCGGCAAAGCGCACGCGGACGTTGCCATCGAGCGTGGCGCGGTTGGTCTTGCGGTCTGCGCCCATGCGGTCGGCAGAGACGTGGATATCGCCCTCGCGGGAGATCTTGGGCATGAAGGAGCCGACCTTCTCCGAAATCGCGCCCACCCCGGCAGCGAAGACCGCCCCGGAGAAGAGCACGCCAGCAAGCGTCAGCCCCCGGAGGGCACGGCAAGCAAGGCGCGTAAGCAGTTGAGCGGTCATGGGCGAACTCTCGCGTTGCCCCCGATTAGACCGCGTGGCTCTCGGAAACGGCATAGAGCACTTTCCCCTCTTTGTCCAGGATGGCGAAGGACTCGGGATGACGCGCCACCTCGCTCTTGAACGTCAGCTTGCCGGAGTAACGCCGCTGCATCTCCACGAGCATTTGCTCATCCTCGTTGCGCAAACGCTCCATCACCGCCGGGGCAACCAAGACTTGCAGGTCGGTCTCTTCCGCGGTGCCCTGTTGCTTACGCATCACGGCGGCGATCTGCCTCTGAATATCCACCGAGAGGGCGAGCGGACTCTTAATCACGCCGTGCCCCTTGCAGTAAGGGCAGTCGATGTACATCTGCGAGAGGAGGCTCTCCTCCTGACGTTGGCGGGTCATTTCCATGAGCCCCAGCTCGGAGATGGGCAGGACGTTCGTCCGCGCCCGGTCGCGCCGAACCGCGTTCTTCATCGCCTTGTATATCTGGTTCTGGTGCTTGCGGCTCTTCATGTCGATCAGGTCAATCACGACCAGCCCGCCGATGTTGCGCAAGCGGAGCTGACGGGCAACCTCTTCCACGGCTTCGAGGTTGACGTCGAGGATCGCCTCCTCCTGCGAACCTTTGCCGCGGTGCCGACCGGTGTTCACGTCGATAGAGATCAACGCTTCCGTCTCGTCGATTACGAGGTAACCACCGCTCTTGAGGTTGACCTTCCGGCGGAAGGCTTCCTCCATCTGCGACTCCACGCCGTAGTGATCGAAAATCGGCAAGTGCCCCTTGTAGAGCTCAATCACCCGGCGCGCACGCCGAGAGATACGCCCTGCCACATCGCGAATGCGGTCATACGCCTCTTCGTCGTCAATCGAAACGCGGTCGATGTCTTCCGTAAGCCAATCGCGCACCACCCGCTCCACGAGGTCAGGCTCGGAGTAGACGCACGCGGGTGCCTTCAGGTTCTTAATGTTCTCCTGGAGCTGCCCCCACACGTCGAGGATGTTGCGCAGGTCTCGGCAGAACGCCCGCTGATTCGCGCCGGAGCCGACCGTGCGCACGATGATTCCCACGCCGGGGGGCAAGGGCAGGCGGTCGAGAATCTTCTTCAGGCGCAACCGCTCCTTCGCGTCGGCAATCTTGCGCGAGACGCCCCGCGTTGCCTTTGCCGAGGGCATCATCACGAGGTAGCGCCCCGGCAAGGAGAGGTTCGCCGTCACGCGTGGACCCTTCGTCCCGATCGGGCCCTTGGTTACTTGCACCACGATCTCCGAACCGGGCGGGAAGCGTTTGGCAATCTCCTCGTTGGAGATGCGCCGCTTCTTGGAGGGGGCGTGCCCTTCGTCTTCGTCCTCGAAGCGGGCGTCCTCGTCGGGGATCATATCCCAGTAATGGAGGAACGCATTCTTCTTCAGCCCGATGTCGACGAACGCCGCCTGCAGGTCGTGCTCCAGATTCTGGATCCGCCCCTTGAAGATGCACCCCACGAGTCGCTCCTCCATCGGGTGCTCCACCTGGAACTCCTCCACCCTGCCGTTCTCAACCACGGCAACGCGGGTTTCCAGTTTCTCAACGTTCACTACAATTTCGCGCTTCTTACTCTTACGCTTAAATAGCCAACCGAACATCGTTTTCCCTATCTGCTTCCAAAGTCTGTCAGTTCCGGAACATCGCCCCGGGATTTCGCCCGTGCACCGCGACGCTCTGCAGAATGCCCATCGCCACCATCATCACCAGCATGAACGTCCCACCCTGGCTGATAAATGGCAACGGTAGCCCCGTGATGGGTACAATCCGCACTGTCATTCCTATGTTAATAAAAACGTGACAGAAAAGCAACGTGACGACCCCTGTGCAGAGCAGCCGCCCCAGGTCGTCCACACACCGCGCCGCGACGATCATCCCCGGCAGGATCAGCCCCAGGAAGTAAAACGCCAGCAGCACCACCGCCCCAACGAACCCCATCTCCTCGGCGAATACCGGGAAGATGAAGTCGTTTATCGCCACCATCTCGGGCAGATACCCCAGCCTGTGCTGCACGCCTTTGCCATACCCTTTCCCGTGCACACCCCCGCTCCCAACCGCAATCTCGCTCTGGTACGCATTGTACCCCGAGGCGTGCAAATCGCGCATCGGGTAAAGGAAGGTCTCCACCCGGCGCACCTGATGATCCCGAAGCCCCGTCCACTTGATGAGCATCTCGCGTCGTTCCGGCGGGCACCCCTCAGCCGCCGCCACCTTCACGAGTGCCAGCTCGTACCCAACCGCGAAAACCGCCATTAAGACCCCCACCCGCAACACCGCCGGAGCCACCCGCGCCGCAAAGAGCATCGCCAACGCCGTCGGTGCCAATACCAACATCGACCCCAAGTCCGGCTCCACCAAGATCAACAGTGCCGGCACCCCCGCCAAGAGCCCGCAGAGGAGCAGACCGCCAAAGCCCCGCATCCGCGCTCCGCCACGCCCCAAAATCCACGCCAAGATCACGATTACCGCCAGTTTCGCCGGCTCGCTCGGTTGCAGCCCCCACAACCACCTCCGCGCCCCCAACCGCTCCACGCCGATCCCCGGCACCAGCACCAGCACCAACGCCACCAGCACGCCCCCGTAAATCCACGGCGCAAACGCCGTCCACCGCCGATAATCCCAGAACGCCAGCACTGCCATAAACGCCAGCCCCACCAACGCAAAACCCAGCTGACCCAGCCACAACTGCTGAATCTCAACCGATTGACGCGACGACCCGGCTGACTTGACGAAGAGCACGCCCACCGCCGTCAATACGAGGGTAGACGCCAAGATCGCCCAGTTGAGCCGCTTGACCTTCCCCCAAAATCCCGTCGAACCATCATCCATAGCCCACCATCTTACCACAAACACCCCCCACCACCCCAAACTCGCTTCTCCCCCGCCCGACCTCCCAACCCTCTCTCCCC
>CAVDHG010000141.1:0-5415 GCA_963608725.1 Agathobacter rectalis
GCAACCGAGTTTGGGGTGTCTCCGCACCGCGATCGGGTCAAACGCGGTGCGGAGAGGAGGCAAACTCGGTTCAGAGGGGTATCTTTGATGAATCCCTACCTTTTTGGTAAAGAATGGAGAAAAGGGGGTGTCCGCACCGCGATCGGGGTGAGTCCGGTTCGCGTTTGGGGTAAACGCGGTGCGGAGACTCCCCAATCTCGGTTGCGGGGAGATCTGGGAGTGAACCGAGTTTGGAGTGTCTCTGCGTCAAGTTTGGGGCAAACGCGGGGCGGAGAGAGGGGAAACGCGGTTGCGGGGTGGGTGGTGAGAGGGACGGCTTGCCGTTTAGAAAGGGGGGTGATATACTATTATTTACATCTTTCAACCTCATACAGGAGTTATCCGCGATGATCGTTACAACGAAGGCTCTCTTCAAACATGCCTATGGCAAGTATGCAATCGGCGCATACAACATCAACAACATGGAGCAGTGCATGGGGCTCTTCCGGGGATGTATCGAGAGCAAGGCTCCCTTCATCATCCAGATCTCCAAGGGCGCACGCGCTTATACCGATAAGCTGATGCTCGAAAACGTTATCCGCGCTGCCGACAAGATCTTCCCGGAAGCCGTCTTTGCGGTGCACCTGGACCACGGCGACGAAGCCTCCTGCATCGACTGCATCAACTCGGGCTTCTACAGCTCGGTTATGATCGACGCCTCGTCCAAGCCTTTCGATGAGAACGTTGCCATCACCAAGAAGATTGTGGACATGGCGCACGCCAAGGGCTTGGTGGTTGAAGCCGAGCTCGGCAAGCTCGGTGGCGTGGAAGAGCACGTGGCAGTTGACGAAAAGGATGCCTGCCTGACGAACCCCGAAGACGTCAAGCGTTTCGTGGAAGCGACCTCCTGCGACTCGCTCGCCTGCGCCATCGGCACCTCGCACGGCGCGTTCAAGTTCACCGGCACGCAGGGCTTGCGTTTCGACGTGCTTGCCGAGATCCAGAAGAAGGTTCCCGGTTTCCCGCTGGTCATGCACGGGTCTTCCTCCGTCCCGCAAGACGAAGTGGCGCGCATCAACGCCGCGGGCGGTAAGCTGGACGGCGCAAAGGGCGTGGACGACAATCAGTTCCGCCGTGCCGCCGAGCTGGGCGTTACGAAGATCAATATCGATACGGACGGGCGTCTGGTTTGGTGCCGCGTGCATCGCGAATACTTCCGCGACCACCCCGAAGGCTTCGACCTTCGCCCCATCGGCAAGATCTTTATGGAAGAGTACGCCAAGTTCATCGCCGCGAAGAACGTCAAACTCGGTTCTGCGGGGCAATTGGACTCCGTACGCGAATTCTGCAAGGCAAACGCCTAACTCAGCGCAGTCGAGGCATCCGGTGAAAACGGGTGCCTCGATGGCTTTTGTAAATCTTTAAGGAGAGAGAAAGATTATGGCAAAGTACATCATGTGTGATGGTAACGAAGCTACGGCACGCGTCGCGTTCGCCTGCTCGGAAGTCGCCGCCATCTACCCGATCACCCCGTCCTCGCCCATGGCAGAGTTTGCCGACGAATGGGCAGCACACAAGCAGACGAACATCTGGGGGACGATCCCGCAGATTGTCGAGTTGCAGTCCGAGGGCGGCGCAGCTGGCGCAGTGCACGGCGCGCTGACCACCGGCTCGCTGACCACCACCTTCACGGCGTCTCAGGGCTTGCTCCTGATGATTCCGAACATGTACAAGATTGCCGGCGAGTTGACTCCGGCGGTCTTCCACGTCTCGGCGCGTGCCCTCGCGATGCAGGGGCTGTCCATCTTCGGCGACCACGGCGATATTATGGCGTGCCGTCAGACGGGCTTTGCGTTCTTGGGCGCGGCAAGCGTTCAGGAGTGCGGCGATATGGCGTTGATCGCGCATGCGTCCACGTTGGAGGCGAAGGTGCCCTTCGTACACTTCTTCGACGGCTTCCGGACGTCGCACGAAGTGCAGAAGATTGAAGAGATCCCGCAGGACGTCATCCGTGAGATGATTGACGAGAAACTCGTTGACGCCTTCCGCGCTCGCGGGCTTAACCCCGAGAAGCCCACCATGCGCGGTACCGCGCAGAATCCGGACGTCTACTTCCAGGGTCGTGAGACGGTCAACAAGTACTACGACGCCGTTCCTGCGATCGTCCAGAAGAATATGGACAAGCTCGCCAAGCTCACCGGGCGGCAGTATCACCTCTTTGACTACGAGGGTGCGCCCGATGCCGAGCACGTGGTGGTCGTTATGGGCTCCGGGTGCGAGACGGTGCAGGAAGTGGTCGAGGAGCTGGTCTCCGAAGGGCAGAAGGTCGGCGTCGTCAAGGTGCGCCTCTACCGTCCCTTCGACATCAAGGCGTTCGCTTCCGCACTTCCCAAGAGCGTGAAGAAGATCACGGTGCTGGATCGTTCGAAGGAGCCCGGCTCCGTGGGCGAGCCGTTGTACACGGATGTGCGCACCGCGATCGGGGACGCCATGCAGAATGGCTGGCTCTCCATCTCCTATCCGAAGACCTACGGCGGGCGTTACGGTCTGGGCTCCAAGGAGTTCACCCCTGCCATGGTCAAGGGCGTCTTCGATAACATGGC
Source organism: Agathobacter rectalis (assembly GCA_963608725.1). Lineage (GTDB taxonomy): Bacteria > Verrucomicrobiota > Kiritimatiellia > RFP12 > DVOR01 > Spyradenecus. The sequence goes on from CAVDHG010000141.1 coordinate 2,583, forward strand.
GTCGGATTCGCCCAAGAATCACTTCGCCGTGGGCATCACGGACGACGTTACCGGGGCTTCCATCGACGTCCCCGCCTTCCTGCTGAAGGATTCCGGTTGCACCGAGTGCATGTTCTACGGGCTTGGCTCCGACGGCACCGTGGGCGCGAACAAGAACAGCATCAAGGTCATCGGCGCCAACACCGACAACTTCGCGCAAGGCTACTTCGTCTACGACTCGAAGAAGGCGGGCGGGCTCACCGTCTCGCACCTGCGCTTCGGGCCCAACCCGATCCACAGCCCCTACCTCTGCACGAAGGCGGACTTCGTGGCGTGCCACAACTTCTCCTTCCTTGAGAAGTACGATATGCTCGCCGCCGCCAAGCCGGGCGCAACCTTCCTCTTGCAGTCGGAATACGACGCCAAGAGCGTGTGGGATCACATCCCCGACGAGGTCGCCAAGGTCATCATAGAGAAGAAGCTGAAGTTCTACGTGGTCAACGCCGTGAAGGTCGCCCAGGCTCTCGGGCTTGGCGGGCGCACCAACACCATCATGCAGACTGCGTTCTTCGTCATCTCCGGCATCATCCCCGCCGCCAAGGCTATCGAGCTTCTCAAGGCAGCCGCCAAGAAGGCATACGGCAAGAAGGGCGATGACGTGGTGAAGCTGAACTGGGACGCCATTGACGCCGCGCAGAGTGCCATCGAGGAGGTCTCCGTGCCTGCCGCTCCGAGCGGTAAGCTCGTGAAGCCCGCCACCGTCAGCAACGACGCGCCCGACTTCGTCAAGCACGTTACCGCCAAGATGATGCGCCAGGAAGGCGACGAGCTTCCCGTCTCCGCCATCCCCGACGACGGCACTTGGCCCACGGCGACCACGCAATACGAGAAGCGCAACATCGCCGTCAACGTCCCCGAGTGGAAGCCCGAGAGCTGCATCCAGTGCCTCAAGTGCTCCACCGTCTGCCCGCACGCCGCCTTGCGTGCCAAGGTTGTGGATGGCTCGGCTCTCGCCGGGGCACCCGCGGGCTTCAAGTCTGCCGACGCCAAGCCGCCCTTCAAGGGCAAGACCTTCACGTTGCAGATCTCCGTTGAGGACTGCACCGGGTGCGGGCTCTGCACCAAGGTATGCCCCGAACTGCCGAAGGTCGGTCAATCGCTCACCATGGTGCACTACGATCAGGACACCCTGCGCAAGCCCGGCGAAGCAAACTGGAAGTTCTTCCTCGACCTTCCCGAGACCGAGCTTTCCGGTTCGCCCATGAACGCCAAGACCTCCCAGCTCAAGCGCCCGCTCTTTGAGTTCTCTGGCGCGTGTGCCGGCTGTGGCGAGACGCCCTACATTAAGATGCTCACCCAGGTTTGTGGCGACCACCTGTGCATCGCCAACGCCACCGGGTGCTCCTCCATCTACGGCGGCAACCTCCCCACCACGCCCTACTGCCAGACGGCTGAAGGCAAGGGCCCGGCGTGGTCGAACTCCCTCTTCGAGGACAACGCAGAGTTCGGCTTGGGCATGGTGATTACTCGCGACAAGCAGAAGGCGTTCGCCAAGGAGCTTGCCGAGAAGATCATCGCCTCCGGTAAGGCTCCCGCCGACTTCGTCGCGCTCCTGAAGGAGACGCTTGACGCCGTCGAAACCCAGAAGACCGACGAGGACATCAAGGCTCAGCGCGCCCGTGTCGCCAAGATTAAGGCTACCGCTGAAGTTTGCGATTGCCCCACTTGCAAGAAGCTCGCCACCGTGGCAGACTTCCTGGTGCGTCGCTCGGTGTGGATCATCGGCGGTGACGGCTGGGCTTACGATATCGGCTACGGCGGTCTCGACCACGTGCTCGCCACCGGGCGCAACGTCAAGATCCTCGTGCTTGATACCGAGGTTTACTCCAATACCGGCGGGCAGGCGTCCAAGTCGACCCCGATCGGTGCTGTGGCGAAGTTCGCTGCAGCTGGTAAGCCCCAGATGAAGAAGGATCTTGCAGCCATCTCGATGACCTACAAGAACATCTACGTGGCGCAGATCTCTATGGGCATGAACCCCGAAGCAGCCGTCAAGGCGTTCAAGGAAGCCGAGGAGTACAACGGCCCCGCGCTGATCATCGCCTACGCGCACTGCATCGCGCACGGTATCAACCTCGCCACCGGCTTGGATCACCAGAAGATGGCGGTCGAAACCGGTCATTTCCCGTTGTTCCGCTATAACCCCGAGCTGGTCGCGCAGGGCAAGAATCCGCTCACGTTGGATTCCAAGGCACCCACGAAGAAGTTCTCCGAGGTTCAGGCTCCGACGGAAAACCGCTTCAAACAACTTGCCAAGATGGATCCTGCGGAAGCCCAGACGCTCTTCGCCGAGGCGGACGCCTTCTACTCGCGCAAGTACGAGTACCTGCAAGCTCTTGCCGCGCTCAACGTTTACTAACGTCTTGCGCCAAGACTTCAACCGCCGCCGAACCCTCCGGTTCGGCGGCTCTTTTTTTTACCCCTCCCCCTACTCTTCCCCACCCCCGCAACCGAGTTTGGGGAGTCTCCGCACCGCGTTTCATCCAATCTCGGTGCGGAGACCGGGGAAAGTCGGTTCAAGGGGGTAGGAAAGTTGAATCACTACCTTTTTGGTAAAGATAGGGGAAAGGGGGGTGTCCGAACCGCGATCGAGGTGAGTCCGGTTCGCGTTTGGGTCAAACGCGGTGCGGAGAGACCCCAAACTCGGTTGCGGGGGTGGAGAAAGGGTGATGGTCAGGAGTTGACCAATTCGGGCAAAAATGAGATATTAGGGATCGGAGTAAGTGATCTAGAAAGGACAGTGTAGGATGAAGAAGAAAGAGAACCTGATTCTGACAGGTTGGGGTTACACCGA
>CAVDHG010000142.1:0-5394 GCA_963608725.1 Agathobacter rectalis
GGGGTTGACAGGGGGGCGGGGGAAAGTGTATTATACACCCCGAATGAACAGGAACCTCTTTACCTTTAGCTATCGCTTTGGCAATCCGCGCGCCGCTCGGATCGTCCTTTAGGTGCTAAGGTAAAGGATGTTTTTCAGAACGGCCGCGCTCCCCAAAAAGGGTGTGCGGTTTTTTGTAACCCGACCAGAAAGGCAACGACGATGATTATCATCATGAAGCCCACGGCAACCCAAGCAGACGTTCAGACGATTTGCGATTGGATCACCTCCCTGCGATATCAACCCCGCGTAACGACAGGCACCGACCAGACCATTATCGCCTGCGTCGGCAACGAAATCAATCCGCAGACCGTTGCGCAACTCGAAGCACTCGATACCGTGCAGGAAATCATCCACGTGAGCAAGAAATACAAACTCGTCTCCCGCGACTTCAAGCCCGAAGACACCGTCATTAACATTAAAGGCACCTTGATCGGTGGCGGTAACATCCCCGTGATGGCAGGTCCTTGCGCCGTCGAGAGCTACGACCAGTTCCACGCGGCGGTCTCCGACCTCGTCAAGCTCGGGATCCGCGTCATTCGCGCCATGGTCTACAAACCGCGCACCTCCACCTACGACTTCCAGGGACTCAAGGAAGAGGGGATCCGCGTCCTCGGCGAAGTGAAGAAGGATTTCCCGGAGGTGGCATTCATCACCGAGGTGCCCGGGCCTACGCAAATCGAAGGGCTAATGGCGGTTACCGACGTCTTCCAGGTTGGCGCACGCAACTCCCAGAACTACGACCTCCTGGAGCGTCTGGGCAAGGCAGGGAAACCCGTCATTCTCAAGCGCGGGATCGCCGGCACCGTTGAGGAGTGGCTCCAAAGCGCGGAGTACCTGATGGCGAACGGCTGCCACGACGTCATCCTCTGCGAGCGCGGAATCCGCACGTACGAGACGATCACGCGCAACTGCCTCGACCTCGGTTCGCTCGCTGCGGTCAAGCGTTTGACGCACCTGCCGATCGTCGCCGACCCCTCCCACGGCGGTGGGAAGTTGGAGCTGGTGGTGCCCCTCTCGCGTGCTGCCCTCGGAGCGGGTTGCGATGGCTTGCTCGTCGAGACGCATCCCGATCCCAAGCACGCCTTCTCCGACGCCGCCCAGCAGATCCCCTCCGCCACCTTCGGCGAGTATCTCGCAGCGATCAAGCCGTGGCACGATCTCGCCGTGGCTGAGCGCAGGAAGTAATTCACTGAGAGAGCCTCGGGGCGGAATGCGCCGTCTCGAGGCTCGCCAAAGCGTGTCATGAACCTCTACTACTTGGGACCCGAAGAGACCTTCTCGCATCGCGCCGCCACGCGTATGGCAAGCGCGGGGGAGACGTTGGTGCCTTGCGCGGACTTCCGGGAAGTCTTCCGGCGCACCGCCTCGGAGCCGGGAAGCGCAGCGGTGGTGCCCTTCGAGAACACCACGCAGGGTTTCGTTACGGAGGTCATGGACTTGCTCGCGGAAACGCCGAGCTTGCAGGCGGTGGCGTGCCGGGCAGTACCCGTCCACCAACACCTGCTCTCGCGGGATTTGACCACGCCCATTCGGCAGATTCTCTCGAAGGCAGAAGCCCTCGCGCAGTGCCGGGAGACGCTCTCGAAGCTCTACCCCGGCATTCCGCTCTGCCCGGTGTCGTCGACCGCCGAGGCTGCGCGCCTGGCTTCGGAGGATGCCACGCTCGGAGCCGTTGCGGGCGAAACGACGGCGAAACGGTATGCGCTCACGGTGCGCCGAGCGGACGTGCAGGACGTCCAGGGCAACACCACGCGTTTCTTCCGGCTTGAGGGGCACCTGCCCGGCGACGCGCACGGCACGCCCTCGGCGTTGCCCCCCACCCACGCCTTGCTTTACGCGATCATCGACGACCATCCCGGTTCGCTCCTGCGCCTGCTCGAACCGCTCAAGGCGATCGACCTCGCGTTCATTCAGTCGCGCCCCATTCGCGGGGAGACGTGGAAGTACGCCTTCTATCTGGAGCTTCTCATCGGCTCGACGCAACAACCGCTCGCGACGATCTTGGGTGCGCTTCGCGGGGTCTGCCGGGAGGTGCGACTCCTGGGGTCATACTCCATCACCACGCAACCCTCCGTCCCGGACGACGCCGGCACCACTGCGCTCTCCAGTCTTCGCGCCATGATCGCGGATATTGACGTTGCCCTCGTTCACGCCTTCGTGGCGCGGAGTGGGCATGGGTTGAATCCCGAGCTGTATGCGCACGCCGAGCCGATCACGCCGGACGCGCTGGCGAAAGCCTTCGCCTCCGGGGATGCCACCGAGCAGACGCGTGCCCTGCGCCGCTTCTACCTCACGCAGGTGCTCCCGCGCTTGGCTTCGCCCGGGGTCGACGCCGAGCCACGCCAAGCCCTCCACGCGGATACGGACGTGATTGCCGCGCTGGCGCGTCGCTTCCGTTTTGCTACGCGGGTGATTGCCCGCAAGCGTATTGAGATGGCTCCGGCACTGCGCACCGCAGCGGCAACGGGAGACCCCCGCGCCGTCGAGCAAGCTCTGCTCAATGGGGAAGTGGAAGCGCGTGTCCTGGCGCGTGCCGAGTCCTTCACCCGGGAAGCCGGCGCACCGCCTGCGCTCGTCGAGCAGATCGTCCGGATTTATAGGGACTCCTTGCTCCCCATTTCGCGCCTGATTCAGGTGTCGATCGTCCTGAGCTCCCGTTAAAACGCAATCCGAAAAAGGATGCGCCCCCTGCGAGGCAGAGGGCGCACGCGTTCGCGCTTCGCGCTTCGAAGTTACCCGAGCAGGGCTTTGAGGTCTGCCTCGGGGGTGGTGATCGGCGCGATGTTGTAATTCTCCACAAGCACCTTCAGCACGCCCGGGGAGACGAATGCCGGAAGGGTCGGCCCCAGGCGGATATTCTTGATACCCAAGTGCAGGAGCGTGAGGAGGATGCAGACTGCCTTTTGCTCATACCACGAGAGGACGAGCGAGAGCGGGAGGTCGTTGACGCCGCACCCGAATGCCCCCGCGAGCGCAACGGCGATCTGGATCGCGCTATAGGCGTCGTTGCACTGCCCGATGTCCATGAGGCGGGGAAGCCCGCCGATGGTGCCGAGGTCGAGGTCGTTGAAGCGGTACTTCCCGCAGGCGAGGGTCAGCACGACGGTATCGGGCGGGGTCTGCTTGACAAACTCCGTGTAGTAGTTCCGCCCCGGACGCGCCCCGTCGCACCCGCCCACGAGGAAGAAGTGCCGAATCGCGCCGGACTTCACCGCCTCTATGACTTTGTCCGCCACGCCGAGCACCGCGTTATGCGCAAAGCCCGTCATGACCGTGCTCCCGCCGTTGATGCCGGTGAACGCCTTATCCTCCGCGTACCCGCCCAGCTCCAACGCCTTCTCGATCACGGGCGTAAAGTCCTTCTCCGCGCCGATGTGCGTGATCCCGGGGTAGGAGACGAGTGCCGTGGTGAAGACGCGGTCGGCATAGCTCGCACGCGGGGGCATGAGGCAGTTCGTCGTGAAGAGCACCGGCGCGGGGATGTCGGCGAACTCCTTTTGCTGGTTTTGCCAGGCGGTGCCGAAGTTGCCCTTGAGGTGCGGGTAAATCTTCAGCTCGGGGTAGGCGTGCGCGGGCAACATCTCGCCGTGCGTGTAGATGTTGATGCCCTTACCCTCCGTCTGACGCAAGAGGAGCTTGAGGTCGTGGAGGTCATGCCCGGAGACGACGATGAAGGGACCCTTCTCCACCTTTAGGGGCACCGTTACCGGCGTGGGATTGCCGTAGCTCTCGGTGTTCGCCTTGTCCAGGAGTGCCATGCACGCGAGGTTCTTCTCCCCCACTTCCAGCACCACGGGCAACAGCGCGTCCATCCCCAAGTCCGCGCCAACCGCGCAGAGCGCCTTCACGAAAAAGCGGTCAACCGCTTCATCGGAATACCCAAACGCCAGCGCGTGGTACGCATACGCCGCCATCCCGCGCACCCCAAAGAGAATCAGCGACTTCAGACTCCGCACGTCCTCCTGCGCGCCCCAGAGCTGCGCCATGTCGTAATCCGCACTCGGCGCACCGCCCGGCGCAAGCTTCGCCGTTTGCGCGTGGACGTCCTCAATGCGCTTGCGGAGCGTCTCGGCGTTGAAGTTGACGTTGGTAACCGTCGTGAACAGCCCCTCGATGATGAGCCGTGTCGCCTCTTCCGGGACGTCTTTCCGCCCCTCTAAAACCCGCGCCAACGCAATCAGCGCACCGGTCAACTCATCCTGAAGCTGGGCGACATCTGAGGGCTTACCGCAAACGCCCCCGCGCCCGGTGCAACCCGTGCACCCTGCTGTCTGCTCACACTGGAAACAAAACATCTGCTGATCCATCGCGCATTCCCTTTCTGTTGTTTTTCGACACCGCTTCGCCTCTCTCCGGCGAACGTTCCTTCTATCTTACCACAACCTCCGCCCCCTCTGCCCGCGCCCCAAGCAAAACGGGCGCACCCGCCGTGCGCCCGAAATCTCAACGCGAAGTCCGCGTCCCTTACGCCACCTTACGGCGCAACGCCAGCCCCGCCACTCCCAGCGCAAGCAACGCCATCACCCCCGGCTCCGGCGCAGCGGCATATTCCTCCGCTATTTTCCCAATCGTTGCGTTAGCCGTGAAATCGTCTTCAGTGAGAGTCACCATCGCACCCACCTCCCCGACTTCCGTCCAATACACCGTTGTCTCTGCCGTAAAGGTACCATCCGTGAAGATCATCCAGAACGTTTGCCCATCACTCGGCAACGTGGTGTTAAGAGACGTCGTCATCACCCCCGTTCCAGTGAAATTCTCTTGAAGCGTGTTGACGGATGCACCCACTGTCGCCTGCAACGTCATGTCCTTGAGTGCGGAGTTGAGTGTATCCCCGGTGTTCGTGGCAATGAGTGCCTTGACGTCCGCAAAGTCGGAGCCTGCGAACATCATGACCATGGCTCCCTTCGTCTGCCAAGCCTGCGCATCGGTCGTCGCGAAGGAATTAACATTCCACCAACATTCAGCCGCCTGCGCCAATACCGCGCCAAAGACAACCACCGCCAAAAGCAACACCTTTTTCATCCTTGCCCCTCGCTTTCGCAAGTCCCATTTTTCTCTTTCTGCATCCCGGCAGAACGGTTTCGGAAGCCGACAGTTACCCGCTGGATAACCGCCCTTTCCGTTCAACACCACCCAGTCTACTAAACTACCCCCCCCTGTCAACGCTTTTTATCTCCTTGCAACTCAACGCCTTATTCCATCTCTCCCCCTCCCCGCCCCTTGTCTCCCCCAATCTCGACGCCTCCACCCCTCAAACTCGGTTCAACCCCCACCTCCCCCGCAACCGGGATCGGGGAGTCTCCGCACCGCGTTTGAGGTAAACGCGAACCGGGAACGACCCGATCGCGGTGC
>CAVDHG010000143.1:0-5244 GCA_963608725.1 Agathobacter rectalis
ACTCGGTTCAAGGGGGTAGAAAAGGGGAATCGCTACCTTTTTGGTAAAGATAGGGAAAAGAGGGGTGGTCGAACCGAGATTGGGTCGTTCCCGGTTCGCGTTTGCCCCAAACGCGGTGCGGAGACACCCCAATCTCGGTTGCGGGGGTTAGAGGAAGTCGCCGATGACGCTGGCGACAATGGGACCCAGAAGAACAATAATCGTTGCCGGGAAGATAAAGAGGAGCAACGGGAAGAGCATCTTCGTGGGAGCTTCGTGGGCGAGCTTCTCGGCGCGTTCGAAGCGTTCCTGGCGGAGTTGGTCGGCTTGGATGCGCAGAATCGCCCCGATGCTCACGCCCAATTCGTCCGCCTGGATAAGCGCGTTGGTGAGGGTGCGGATTTGCGGAATGCGGACGCGCTCGGCGAGGTTGCGGAGGGCGACCTTGCGCGTGGTGCCAATCTGGATTTCGCGTTGCATTCTCAGCAGTTCTTCATTGAGCGGATCCATGGCGCGTCGTTCGCAGTTGCGCTGGACGGCACCCATGAAGTCCATGCCCGCCTCCACCGAAAGGGTCAGCAAATCAAGGACAAAGGGGAGCGCACGGACAATGCGCTTCATGCGTTTGGCGCGGACGGAGCGCAGCCAATGGAGGGGAGCCATCCACGCGAGGAGCGTGCCGATCATCCAGGGCAGGAAGGCAGCCGTCCCGAACGGGATAAAGAGCAGGGCGAGGAGGAGCGTCCCGCAGGCGGGGATGAGCATCTTGAGGGCGACAAATTCGCGTCCGGAGAGGACGCCTTCGTAGCCGGCGGCGGTGAGTTGCCAGGAAGCGGCAGCCGTGGCGGGGGCGAAGGCGGGTCGAGAGAGGAGGGGATCTAAGTTGGGCGCGAGGGGGAGGAGCACGCGAAAGAGGAGCGGGAGCTGGCGCACTTCGCTTCGCCCGTCGGCGAGAGTCACGTAGGTGATTTGCGTGGCGTAGCCGAGGACGTACCAAGCGAGGGCACCCGCGCCGAGCGCCCAGAGAAGAATCGAAAGGTAGTAGAGCAAAGCCATAGCGCGGTTAGACGTCGATCGTGATTATCTTGCGGATCATCCAGCCACCCAGCGAGACGAGAAGCACCACCGCCACAAGCGTCCCCGCGCCCGCCAGAGAGCAGACAAAGGGGAGCATGATGCCGGGCTTGAATATCGCCATGCCGATGCCGAGGAGGAAGGGCATAGCTCCGATGATAAGCCCTTGGAGACGCCCCTGCGCGGTAAGGGTCTTGACGTGTTGGCGGATGCGCAGGCGAGCGCGGATCGTTTCGGCGATGGTGTCGAAGACTTCGGTGAGGTTGCCCCCCGAGCGTCGGGCGATGTCGATGGAGGTGCATACGAGCGTCAAGTCCTCGCTGCCCACGCGCTTATCCAAGGCGTCGAGAGCCTCGACGAAGGGGACGCCCACGCGGGTCTGCTGGAGGAAGAGCGAGACCTCCTGACGCATGGGGTTGTCGGTGCCCTCCGCCACGGACTCAAAAGCTTGCGTGATGGAGAAGCCTGCCCGGAGCGCGTTGGACATCATTGGGAGCGCCTCCAAAAGCTGGAGGTTGAAGCGTTCGCGGCGGCGCGCCTGCAGGTAGCGGACGACGAGCCTCGGCAGACGGAACGCCCCCGCGCCCGCCAGCGACGCCACCGCCACGCCCACCAGCGGGAGCCACGGCGGATCCGAACGGCAGAAGGGAAGGATCACCACGAGGAACGCCACCGAGGCAGCGATCCATCCAAAGTCCACCAATCTCTTCGCCGGCACAAAGAGGAAGAGATCCTCAAGCGTCTGGGAGAGTTCGCGCCCGTAAGCATCCGCCGACTTGTCCGCATTCGCCATGAAGACGGAGCCCACCACCCACACGATTCCGGCAACGGCAATCGCGGTTAGCGCAAGGAGAAAGCAGAGGGCGAGCGAGCTCATGATTGCGGGACGAAGAGTGCGGGATCCAGCTCGATGCCCCGAGCGCCGAGCGTGTCGTAGAAGGAGGGCATGGCGCCGGTGGCGGTGAGCGCGCCCAGGATGCGCCCCTGCGGGTCAACCCCCGTTTGCCGGAAGACGAAGAGGTCTTGCATGACGATCTGCTGACCTTCCATCCCCGTAATCTCCGAGACGGCGACGATGCGCCTCGAGCCATCCGCCAAGCGCGCCTCCTGAACAATCACGTTCACCGCGCTGGCAATCTGCTCGCGAATCGCCCGACTCGGCAAGTCGACGCCCGACATGAGCACCATCGTCTCCAGACGGCTGATCACATCCCGCGGGGAGTTGGCGTGGACGGTTGTGAGCGAGCCGTCGTGCCCGGTGTTCATGGCTTGGAGCATATCGAGCGACTCCCCGCCACGACACTCGCCGACGATGATCCTGTCCGGGCGCATACGCAAGGCGTTGCGCACGAGGTCTCGAATCGTAATCGCGCCCTTGCCTTCGATGTTCGGCGGACGCGCCTCCAAGCGCACCACGTGGGGCTGATTCAAGCGCAGTTCGGCGGCGTCCTCAATCGTGAGGATGCGGTCGCGGTGTGGGATAAAGCTGGAGAGGACGTTGAGCAGGGTGGTCTTGCCCGACCCCGTGCCGCCCGCCACAACGATGTTCTTGCGCAACACGACGCAGACGCGCAGGAAGTCGGCAATCGCCGGAGTCCACGTCCCGAACTTCACGAAGTCCTCGGCGGTTAGGACGCGCCGGGCGAACTTGCGGATCGTGATGCACGGACCAATCAGGGAGAGGGGCGGGATGATGGCGTTGACGCGGGAGCCGTCCGCCAAGCGGGCGTCGACGTAGGGCTGGCTCTCGTCGATGCGCCGCCCGAGGGGAGCGACGATGCGCTCGATAACCGCCATCACGCTTGCGCTGTCCATGAAGGTCTGGTCGGTCAGCTCCAGCTTGCCGCGCCGCTCCACGTAGACCTTCTGCGGACCGTTAACCATAATCTCGGTTACGCTGTCATCCGCCAGGAACGTCTCGATGGGCCCCAAGCGCACCGACTCATTATACAGCTCCTCGGTCAGCTCCTCCGGGTTGAACCCGCGAGGCAGGGCATGACGCGCCTCCACCTCCGAGAGAATCGCCTGCAACGTCTCGCGGACGCGTTTGCCCAGCTCCTCCTGCGAGAGCGAGCTGGTCGCCAGACGCTTCAAGTCCAGCCGGCGGACGAGTTCGTCGTGCAGCTGCTCCTTAATGCTTCGGCGGATTTCGCGCCTGCGCTTCTCCTCGGCACTGACTTCCGGAGTCGGCGGTTCGGCGGGCTTGGGCATCGCTTGCGGTTTCGGGGCTTCCCCGGATGGCGCACTCGGCGCGGGGGCACTCGGAGCGGGCGCGGGCGTCGCCACCCTGGGCTGAACGCGGAAGACGGTGTTGCCCACCGAGACGATCGTCTCGGGCGCAAGGCGCGTAGGCTCGGCGATGGGGCGGGAGTTGACCACCGTGCCATTGGAGGAGCCGAGGTCTTCGACCCACGCTTCGGCGGGCGTGAGGATCAACTTGGCGTGAAGCTCGCTGACGCTTGAATCGTCGAGCCGGAGGGCGCAAGCCTCCCCGCGCCCGATCACGTATGCCCCGCAGGGCAGGACGACCTGTCGCGCCGGTTGCCCGGGCACCGCCAAGATGACGAGGTAGTCGGTCATGCCACGCCTCCCAGAGCCTACCGCTTACGCAAGAACGTTTTCTGACGCGCCTCGTTCAGCCCTTCCAGGGAGGCGCGAATCCGCTCGAAGTTCACCTGGGGCAGGGTCTTTTCGTAGTGGAGATCCTCGGGGTTACGCAACGCGAGGGTGAGGCGTCCGCGCATTTGCTCGGCGAAGGTGAGCACTTCGGCTTCGTGGGGCGAGACTTCCAGCGTAACCAGCGAGTACGTCCCGTTGCTCCCGCGGTAGTTCGCCGCCGTCTCCTGCCCGGTCGCCAGCACGAGCACATCCTGCAGGATGGTCATCGTTACCATCTCCGTCGCCCCTTCAACCGTCTTGCTCGGCAGGGTAAACGTCCCCAACACGTCCACGTGGTCGGTCGGGCGCACCATGTTGCTGACGCTTGCTGCCGCCGAAACGGAGATGGAGAGTGCGCGCATCTTCGGCTTGAGCATCCCTGCCAACCCGCGATCCTCCGGCGCACCGCCCTCGATGTCTCCCCACTGCAGGGGCTGACGCGCCGGCACGCCCATTGCCAGCTTCCGCCCCACCAGCCTCAGGGCGACGTTTCCCTCCGGGCGAATGGTCTGCTCGCGCAGTGCCCGCGCCGGGAAGGAGAGGATGGCGAGGTCGTTCATGGTGAGCGTCGTTCCCGCCGGCAGGCTCTTCACAAGCACCACGGCTTCGACCGAGCGGTTGCGACGCTCAAAGGCGTCCTTGTCCGCCTGGAGTGCTCGCTCCCGCGCCGAGATGTAGGAGCCTGCCATAAACGCCGCCAGCACGCCCGCCAAAACCGAAACGGCAAGGATGATCTTCTGCTTCATGCCTGTACTCTTTCCGCCTTGCCAGCGCGAAGGACGGCGTTCGGCGTTGGGTTCAATCTGCTTCATGCCTTTACTCCTTCTGCATCGCCAGCGAGAGCCACGTGATGTTACGCCCTTCCGAAGCTTGCATGAAGAGCGTGTCCTTGCCCTTCTGCCACACGTTCGCGCTCAGCGGCGCCCACCCGGCATTCCGCGCCGAGGCGTCGAAGAGCCCCTTTACGGCTTCCGCCGAGAGGGACGTTGAACCGCTCACCATCCGGCACGACCCCGTGTCCACCACGTAGTCGCACGCCATCTCCAACGCCGGAAAGTCCGCCGGATAACTGCACTGCCCGCGGAGCGACTTGAGTCCGCCGTTTTGGAAGACGTACACCAGCTTGCCCACGATGAGCACGCGTCCCTTCGCCTTGCGCAACGGGGCAACGCTTGACGTCTCCGGCAACGCCCACACGTCGGCAACGATGTTCTGCCCGTTGACGATGAGACTGCGCGTCATGACCTGCTGCGCGTGCAACTGCGCCAGGACCTCTTCCGGGCTCTTCCCGGAGAACCGCTGATAAACTTCCCCTGCGAGCAAACCTGCCACGACAAGGAACGCCACCAGCAACCCCTTGCGCACCATCCTTTTCCCGAACGTCGTCATACCTATTAAACTACCAAATCCCCCGCCCCTCATCAAACCACCCCTCCCCTCCCACCCTCGCAACCGACTTTGGGGAGTCTCCGCACCGCGATTGACCCGATCGCGGTGCGGACAGACCCCAAACTCGGTTCAGAGGGAGTTATG